>CAZOGX010000001.1:0-24723 GCA_964579805.1 Candidatus Woesearchaeota archaeon
CACTTTTTATCCCAAGGCGGAGTTTGGATATATGCACTCTTAGTTACAGTTCTAGCAGTCATTATAACTATAGTTATTAGTAAAGCTGAAAGTAAATTAAAAGGAGGACAGCAAATAAACTAGATGGAGCTTAAAGATTTTGCAGATGAGTTTGGTCCGGAGATGATTGTTGAAGTTTATGATCCTCACACTGGGATGAAGGGATTTACAGTTATTGATAACACTGCTCTTGGTCCAGGAAAGGGAGGGATAAGAATGACAGAAAGCGTTGATGTTAAGGAGGTTTTTAGGCTCGCCAGAACTATGACTTGGAAATGTGCCCTTGCTGATTTACCTTTTGGAGGAGCCAAGAGCGGAATAATTTATGATAAGAAAAACCCTGTTGGAAAGGACGAGTTAATGGCTAGTTTTTCTAGAGCTATAAAACCTATTTGCCCACTTAAATATGTTGCAGCTCCAGATATAAATACCACTGAAAAAGAAATGGAGCTTTTTGCAGAGGTAAATGGAGATTTTAGTTCCACAACTGGGAAACCTGCTAATTATTGTAAAGTCAAGAATGGTAAAAAGATGTGTGGAATACCGCATGAATTTGGTTCTACTGGTTATGGCGTTTCTTATGCTACTCAAGTAGCCTTGAGACATAAGAAAATAAACGTTAAGGGAGCGACAATAGCTATTGAAGGCTTTGGTAATGTAGGCACTTGTCCATTTGAAGATTTAGAAAAAGCAGGCGCTAAGATAATAGCTGTTTCTGATAGCAAGGGATGTTTGTATAATCCTAAAGGTCTTAATTTTGCTGAAGTGATGAAAATTAAAAAAGAGACTGGGAGCGTTGTAAATGGGAATGGAGAGAAAATTGATGGTAAGAAGATTTTTGAACTTGAAGTTGATGTCTTAATTCCTGGAGCTTTGCCTGATGTGATTAATGAAGGGAATGTTGATAAAGTTAAGGCAAAAATTGTAGTTGAAGCTGCAAATATTCCTATGTCTTTAGAAGTTGAAAAGAAACTGGGTAAGAGAGCTTTGATAGTTCCAGATTTTGTTGCAAATGCTGGAGGAGTGATAAGTAGTTATGTTGAGTATATAGGCGAGAGTCCTGAATTCATGTATAAGATGGTTAAAGAAAAAATAGAGAAAAATACGGAGTTAGTTCTTAGCAGGGCGGAAGCTAAAAAGATAAGTCCTAGAGATTCTGCAATGGAAATTGCGGTTGAAAGAGTAAGACTTGCTATGGCTAAAAGAAATAAGAAATATTAGTGCATTTCTGCGAGTCCAAGTATTCCACCTAGAACGAATACGAGAGTTATTATAACTATTAATATAGTATTTAGTGGGAAACTGTATTCTGGTTTTTTGTCTCCTTCTCTTTTGGCTTTTCTTAGCATTAACATTATGAGTATTCCAGTTATACTTCCTGAAATTATTCCAGAGGCGTTTAATATATTGCTAAAACCAAAATGCATCTTTATGGTTATTATGTAAAGTAGAAGGGAGAACCCAGAGATTAATGCCCAAGCTGTGCTTTTTTTGAAATTATAGTCAAAGTGCAACATTGATTTTAGAACCGTAGCAAGTGCAAAATAAGAAGTAGTCATGGTTATTATTCCAAGATATACGAAAACGGCGCCTAAACCAATTGTTGATATTTCTGGGACTGCAGCACCCTTTACTCCTACAACTATTAGTGTGAATATTAAGTAACCTATTATCGGGATGAAACTTCCAAGGAATATTACCCTTTTCATTTTTTTCTTCTCTTTTTCAAGAATTCTTCCAAGTTCAGGTATTGCAGAAAAAGCTAAAAGCGCAAATAAAACTGTTCCGAATGGCGCGAAAAAGTTTGATGGGATGAAGTGAGAAAGATTTTCTATTGAGACTTTTGGGAAAAGATAAAAGAATATTCCAAAGAAAAAGAGAGTTACAAGTATTAGCCCTATTACTTCTCCCTGCTTAAATGTTTTCATGCCAAAAAAAGTTATAAGAGAAAGGAAAACCCATATGGCTAGAGCTGTGAAGAGGCTTAGACTAGCATCCCCTCTTATCAGATAACTTATACTTTCAGATATTCCTACCAAGTATGCCACTAAGGCAGAGAAAATACCAAAAACTAACATAAAAAACATTATGGACTTTCCTTTTCCTCCTAAATATTTCTCTGCATATCCAGTCATTTGGTGTTCGCCTTTGGTTCTCAAAACTACCTCACCCATACATAAATTGACAGCCATAATTATTAGCCCAAGAAATATTATGTGGATTGCCCCAATTAAAAATCCAGACTGCGAAACTACATAAGGTATTCCTAAAAATCCCGCACCAACTATTGTACCTATTAGGACGGCTACTGCAGCAAATACATGAGACTTCACCATTTTAGCTTTTTTATATATGGGATTTTATGGTTTATTAATCTGATGTCTAGAGAGATAGTTTTATTTATCCTAAAATGAAATGTTATTTAGGGCCTATAGTTTAATGGATTAGAATACGGGACTTCGGATCCCGGGATCGAGGTTCAATTCCTCGTAGGCCCATAATGTCAAGAAATTTTATTTGAAATAATTCTCAAGGATTTTTGAGTTTCTCTTTATGAAGGTGCTATTCATTTGAGCAATTTCAAAAGCGTTCGCCTTTGTTTTTGAGTATTTTATTTTATGAATCTTAAGAAAGTTTGCGATTTCTACAAGTTTTTCTTTTTCTGTATTTGAGGTAATTAAAGTTTCTAAAAGTTGTCTAAAAAGATAGTTTATTTTTTGATAGTCCTTCAATTTTGACCAATTTTCTTTAAACCAAGGAAGAAACGTTTTTTTTGAAACAGGGTTTGCAGAGACTGCTGAAAAGACTCTAGATAGTTCTTGCTTTCTAACCTTAGGGGTTAGAGAATAATTCAATGCATTTTTAATAATAGATTCAGACCTAAACTTGTAAATAGCAGATAACAATTTGAGTTTTTCTTCAAGGACTGGATGAGACTCATATAGTCTTCTAAGCAAGTCGTATGTTTCTTCGTTTCCATTAGAAGCTACAAGCGCATAGATTGCTCCACTTATGTCTGGATGCAGGGACTTATATTTTTTGAATATTTTTTTTCCTTCTAAAATTGTTTTTTTATCTTCAGTAAAAGAAAGGAACGATATACAGATTGAGCGAAGCAAAGAATCATTTATATTTTCTCTCTTTTTTGGAGTCCACCCTAATCTCTTGAGCTGTCTCTTATATGGTTCTGACAAGTGATTATTAAATTTATCTTTGATATTTTTCCAGAAATGCGAGTCTGAAAAGAGCAGATAAATTGAATATATGTTTGAATATATATCTGATAAAACTAGATAAGAATTTTCATTTCTGTAGCATTTTATGAAGTCTAGGTAGTTGTCGATTGAAATCTCTCCTATAATGGACATATTAAATAAATCGTTTTGTATCCCGCGTCTGTCGCTTACTCCAATCTTTTTTGACGAAATTTTTTCCTTAAGCTGTTCTAAGTTTTCTTTATCATATTTTACTCTATAAAATCCCTCTTGCATGTAATTAGCATTAAAAAATTCATGAGAGAAATTAGAGATTATTGTTTTTTTTGATCTAAGAAGGAATCTTTTATTAGATATTCCGTTTGATATTCTGCAAGGTATTAACCAAGAACCTTTAGATTGGTTGAACGGTTTTTGGATAAGCGCTATTTTTTCTCCTTTTTTTACAGAATTAGCAATTAATAGAGGATATCCCTTCTGATTTATCCAAGATTCTAAAACTTCTTTTATTGGGTAATTGGAAGTTTTTGAGAGCGAGTTCCATAGGTCTTTAGCTTCCGCATTTCCGTATTTAAATGACTTCAAGTAGTTTGATACTCCCTTTCTAAAATTCTCTTCACCTATGAATGAGTCAATCATTCTTAGAACTGAACCCCCTTTGCCGTAACTTATCTTATCAAATATTTCTTCTACTTCATTAGGCGTTGAAACTTTTACAGCTATAGGATGCGTAGTTTTAAGAGTATCAGCTACTAGGGCTTCAGAAGTTTCTCCTTCAACAAAGTCTTCCCACATTTTCCATTCCGGGAAGTAATGGTCTAGTGCTTTAAACGCCATATATGTTGCGAAACTTTCGTTAAGCCATAGGTCATCCCACCATCTCATTGTTACTAGATTGCCTGACCATTGATGCCATAATTCGTGGGCTATTACTTCTGCTATTCTTTTTTTAACTCTTATAGAAGTTTTTTTCTCATCAAAAAGAAGAAGTATTTCTCTGAAAGTTATGGCTCCCCAGTTTTCCATTGCACCAGCACCGAAATCTGGGATTGCGAGCAAATCAAGCTTAGGAAGAGGGTATGGGACTTCGGAGTATTTTTCAAAGTATTCTAAGAACTTTTTTGTTAAATCTAGCGCAAATTTTCCTTGTTTAGATTTTCCTTTAGTAGTTACTATTCGCAGTTTTACTTTATTTTTATACGTGTCGTGGAGGTACTCAAATTCTCCCACCCCTATATAAAGCAAATAGGTAGACATCAAAGGAGTTTTTTCAAATTTGATTAGTTTATGTTTTTTAGAAAATTCTTCGTAAATTACAGGCATGTTGGAAATAGCCGATAATTTTTTATCTATTATTAAAGAAAGATCAAATGTAGCTTTCATATCTGGCTGATCGAAACATGGGAAGCATTGCCTAGCATAAGGCGCTTCAAATTGGCTTGTTGCTAGGTACTTTGTTCTTTTACCTTCTTGATATTTGCTTCTGTAGAAACCAGTTAGGTTGTCTTTCAAGTGTCCTTCGAACTCTAGAGTCAAGGCGTAAGAAGAAATAGGTAATTTTTTTTGAAAGATAAGGACAATTATCTCTTCTTCTTCATACATTTTTATTTCAGGGTGAATTATCTTTTCTTTATCTTGAAGAAAAGTTCTAGTTATCTTTAGGTCTTTTGAGTTAAGAACAATTTTATTTGTTGGTTCTCTCACTCTTATGCTTGTTATCACCCTACCTTTAAAATTGAATTTAGTTAGTGAAGGCTCTAAAAGGAGATTATAGTTAATTGGAATTACTGATTCGGGTAGCTTTCCAGACATACCGATTAATAATGCTAAGATTTAATAAAGTTATTCCCTAAAAATGAGTATGGCTGGGAATGGTAAGATTATAGATAATAAAGGATTAACTTATAAAAAGAAGGCTGATTTTTCTGAGTGGTATTCTGAAGTTGTACAAAAGGCCGAGCTAGTGGATTATGCTCCTATAAAGGGGTTTATGATAATAAAACCTAATGGATATTCTATTTGGGAGAAAATACAAGAAGAATTTAATGCTTTTTTAAAAAAGAGAGGAATAAGAAACGCTTATTTTCCTCTTCTTATTCCTGAAAGTTATTTTAAAAGGGAAGCCGAACATGCACAAGGATTTGCTCCTGAACTTGCTTATTTAGAAGGGAAAGAGGAAGGCGAGAGACTTGCTTTAAGACCAACTTCTGAAACTATAGTTTATGATTCTTTTTCTAAATGGATTAGGAGTTGGAGAGACCTTCCATATAGGATAAATCAGTGGGCAAACGTTTTAAGATGGGAAGTCAAACAGACTAAACCATTTATTAGAACACGCGAGTTCTTATGGCAAGAAGGGCACTGCGCATTTTCTTCCGAAAAAGATGCCGAAAGAAATGTTGATGAGATTATAAGAGAATACAGAAAGGTTGCCGAAGAATTAATGGGTATTCCAGTTATATTGGGAAGAAAGAGCAAAATGGAAACTTTTGCAGGGGCTAAAAAAACTATGACTATTGAAGGCTTGATGCCCGACGGCACTTCTCATAATCTTGGACAGGGTTTTTCTAAAGCTTTTGATGTTAAATTTAGAAACAAAGATGAGGGGGATGAGTTTGCATGGCTTACTTCTTGGGGAATATCTACTCGCCTTATTGGCGCTTTAGCAATGACTCACGGAGATGATAAAGGTCTTGTTTTACCTCCTAAAATAGCATTCTATAAAGGAGTCGTCATTCCAATAATTTTTGACGAGACAAAAGAAAAAGTAATACAAAAAGTAAAAGATATAGAAAAAAGGTTGTTGAGATATAATTTTCTATTGGATGATAGAGAAGAATATAGTCCTGGATGGAAGTTTAGCGAGTGGGAAATGAAGGGCATTCCTATAAGGATTGAGGTTGGTCCTAAGGATTTGGAAAAGAAACAGGTTACTCTTGTCAGAAGAGATACAGGATTAAAGGAGCAGATTAAGGAAAAGGATTTGGAAAAGAAGGTCTCTATTATCTTAGAAGATATGCAGAAAAATTTATTTGAAAAGGCTAGGAAATTCTTGGATTCTAGAATTGATTCTGCTAAAGATTTGAAAGAACTAAAGAAGAAAATTGAAGAGGGGAAAATCGTTAAGGTCTATATGGATGATGATATTTTAGTTGAAGGAAAAGTCAAAAATGAAACTGGGGCTACTTCAAGAATTATTGAGGACGTGAAAAAGGAAGGAAAATGTGTTATCTCTGGAAAGAGTGTTAAGACTATTGCGTATGTTGCGAGGAGTTATTGATGGAATTCAAGGCGAGTGCTGGAGATTATGTGCGAATAGGGTTGGCTAAAAGGAACATTGAAGGCATTGTTTTAGAAAGTTATGAGAAAGATATTGTTCTTTTAAAGTTGAATTCTGGATACAATATTGGAATTCCTCGGGAGAATATCTTAGATATTAAGATATTAAGGAAGTTTAAAGAAGATAAAACTGATTTTGAGATGCCTTCTGGAAAAGGCAAGCCAAAAATTGGACTTATAATCACTGGGGGAACTATTGCAAGCAAGCTTGATTCTAAAACTGGAGCAGCTAGACATCTTACTGATGTTAAGGAATTTGCAAGATTCTATCCTAAACTTTTTGAGAAAGTAGATATTAAGAAAATAGATGTTCCATTCATGATGGCCTCTGAAAATATGTCTAATAAAGAATGGGTTAAGATTGCTGAATGTGCTCAAAAAATGTTGAATGATTCTGAAATTGAGGGAATAATAATTACTCATGGGACTGATTTTTTGCATTACACTTCTGCAGCTCTTAGTTTCATGTTGAGAAATTTGAATAAACCTGTCGTATTAACTTATTCGCAGAGATCAATTGATAGAGCAAGTAGCGATGCGGAACTTAATTTAGATTGTGCTGTTCAAATGGCCTTAAGTGATTGTGCAGAAGTGGTTTTAGTAGGTCATGCAGATATGAATGATGATTTTTGTTATGCTTTGTCTGGAACAAAAGTTAAAAAGATGCATACTTCAAGAAGGGATGCCTTTAAGCCTATAAACACGACGCCTCTTGCTAAGGTAACTTCAGAAGGAGTTGAATTTTTGAGACAAAGAAGACCTCGTAATAAAGAAAAAGTGGAATTAGATGTGGAATTTAGCGATAAAGTTGCATTAATTAAATTCTATCCTGGACAAAGCCCTGATATTTTAGAATATTATTCTAAAGAAGGATATAAGGGAATTATTATTGAAGGTTCTGGATTAGGGCATGTTGCTTCTCAAGATTCTAGAGATAGTTGGATATCAATTATTAAGAAGGTAATAAAATCTGGAATGAGTGTTTGCATTAGTGCTCAAACTATTTATGGTCGCTTAAATCCGAAAGTTTATTCTTATGGGCGAGAACTGGAAAAAACAGGAGCTATATTCTTGGAAGATATGTTGAGCGAGACAGCATTAGTTAAACTTGGATGGGTTTTAGGGCATAGAAACTGGAAAACACAAGATAAGATTAAAGAGAAGATGATGGAAAATTTTGCTGGAGAGTTCAACGAGCTTTTGAGTGAGTGATTCATAATATTTAATAATTGAGCGTCTTACTTGAATTCATGAAGGTTTTAGTCACCGGTGGTGCAGGGTATATAGGGAGCCACGTAGTTGCTGAATTGTGCGATAAAGGTTATGAACCAGTAATTATAGATAATTTATCTAACTCTCATAGATTCATTATTGACAATCTTAAAACTCTTACGGGAAAGGACATCCCATTTTATGAAGTTGATTGTTGTGATTTTGATTCGGTCTGCGAAGTTTTTAAAAAAGAAAAAATTGAGCAGGTAATTCACTTCGTCGCTAGTAAATCAGTTGGTGAGAGCGTTAAAAAACCACTAGATTATTACTTTAATAATATTAATTCTCTTATTTCTGTTATACGTGCTATGTCTTTATTTGGAGTTGGAAACTTGGTTTTTTCTTCTTCTTGTTCTGTTTATGGATCTCCAGAAGAAATACCAGTAACTGAAGATTCTTTAATAAAAAAAGCATTTTCTCCATACGGAAATACAAAACAAATATGTGAAGAAATAATTATTGATTCTTTGAATGCCGGTAATTTGAAAAATGCTGTTTTGCTTAGATACTTTAATCCTATTGGAGCTCATGCATCTGGTATGATTGGGGAACTTCCAATTGGTGAGCCTCAAGGTCTTGTTCCGAGATTAACTTTAAACGCTAAAAATTTGCTTCCAGAAATAGAGGTTTTTGGAGACGATTACGACACATATGATGGAACTTGCATAAGAGATTATATTCATGTTGTTGATCTGGCTAAAGCTCATTTAAGCGCTTTTGAATATCTTAAAGACAAAAACTTATCTTTAGAAATATTTAATATTGGTATTGGAAAAGGAGTTAGTGTTTTAGAAATGATTGAACTTTTTGAAAAAACTACCGGACAGAAAATAAAATATAAGATTGGAAAAAGAAGAGAGGGAGATGTTGTAGAGGTTTATGCAGACACATCAAAAGTTAGTGAAGTCCTAGGT
The DNA here is from genome assembly GCA_964579805.1 of Candidatus Woesearchaeota archaeon. Lineage (GTDB taxonomy): Archaea > Nanobdellota > Nanobdellia > Pacearchaeales > GW2011-AR1 > CAZOGX01. Next base: position 8,780 of record CAZOGX010000001.1, read on the forward strand.
TGGAAACCTACATTGAGTATAGAAGAGGCATTAGAAAGTTCTTGGAAATGGGAACTAAGTCGTTTTTCATTTAATAGTATCTGAAATTGCAGCACCTATCGCCGATGGAAATGTTACTATTGCAACTCTTTTGAATGCTACAATCGGGTCTAAAACCCATGGAGTTACTTGAATTATTCCTAATAAAATGGATACAATTACGAACGAAAGCAGGTAAGTGACTAGAACTCTTTTGGATAATTCTGAAAGGTGGCGTCTTGGATTTGAATGCATGTGCTCTTTATGATAGTGGAAAAAAGTGAATATGCCTATGAAAAATAGAGTTAGCACTATTAAAATTAATATGTTTAACAAAGGAAGAATTTCTCCAAGAACCCAAGTTTCTTCTGTAAAACCTACTGGGACTGCAAGAACAGACGCTCCTATAATCACTTGCAATAAGTCGTGAAAATCAAAACTTGTTTTTATTGGAGATAGGGCTTCTTTGCTTTTCTTTTTCACCCAATTTTTTAGTGTTTGATAAATTTAAATGTTTTTCTTTTATAGTCAAGTTTAAAAAATGGGTTTTTTTGGATAAGATTATGGCTAAGAAGAATCCTGCTGTTATGAGGGCTAAACTCACTACAATGCAACAAGCAAAATTGGACAGAGAGGGGGCTATGAGGGCTAGACTTCTAGACAGACCTATCTTGTCTGTTCAGTCTTTGATTGAGTCAGTTGTACTTAGATTATCTAACGTATCTGGTGAGACAGATATACAAGCAAGTAACGTTTATGTTGCAAGGGTTGATTCTGATGGAGTTAGATTTATAGGACAAACACCTGATGGAAGATATTGGCAATATAGTGGTCGGCCTGATTATGAAGATAAGCAATTAGTGGTTAGAAATCCTAATATTTATGAACCAGGTCATCAGGCAGAGAGCGTTTTACAGAGGGAATATCATCTTGGTCTAAGAATAGCTGTCTCTAGAGATAACTTTTAATAACTTCATACTTTATTCTTCTTTATGACTGGAAAAGATTATTCTAAATTAGGATTCAAGGCAGGACTTGAGATACATCAACAGCTTGATACTCCCAAGTTGTTTTCCGGAGCCCCTAGCTATTTAAGAAGCGACAAACCTGATTATGTTATAAAACGAAGGTTGCATGCAGTTGCCGGAGAGACTGGTGAAATTGATACTGCAGTTGAATACGAGGCTTCTCTTGAAAAGGAGTTGATTTATGAAGGATATCGTGACACTATAAGCTTGGTTGAATTAGATGAAGAGCCTCCGAGACCTATAAATGAAGAAGCTCTTGATGAATCACTAAAAATTGCCTTGTTGTTGAATTGTGATATTTATCCAGTTTCACAGGTAATGAGGAAAACGGTAATCGATGGTAGCAATACTAGTGGTTTTCAAAGAACCGTTTTAATAGGACATGATGGGTTTTTAGAGACTAGTTTTGGAAAAGTAGGAATTGATAGTGTTGCTTTAGAAGAAGATTCTGCAAGAATCATAAGAAAAGAAAAAAATTCTGCTGTTTATAGGTTAGATAGACTGGGAATTCCATTGGTTGAAATTGCCACTTCTCCGGATATGAAAAATCCAGAACAAGTAAAAGAAACTGCCCTAAAAATTGGAGAGATATTGAGGGCTTGCAGAGTGAAAAGAGGAATTGGCACTATTAGACAGGATGTTAATGTCTCTATTAAAGGGCATGATAGAGTTGAGATTAAAGGATTTCAGGATCCTAAAATGATGGTTAAGACAATTGATATAGAGATAGACAGGCAATTACAAAATATTAAAGTTAAGAAAACAATAGGTGAAGTTAGAAATGCTAAAGATGACGGGACGAGCGAATTTTTAAGACCTATGCCTGGGAAAGCAAGAATGTATCCTGAAACCGACCTTGAATTATTGAGAATCGGATTAGATAGAGTTAATAGGTTGAAAAAAAACTTGCCTAAATTAAGAGCAGATATAAAGAGCGAATTAAAGAAAAAAGGATTAAATGACGAATTGATTTTATTGATTGTTGAATCTCCTGAAGTGCTAGATGAGTTTGAGACCCTATTGGATGTTTACGGAAAGGATGCAAATTTGGTTGCGAAGATGGTTGTTTTATGGAGAAATGAGTTTGCTAGTAAAATGAAAAAGAGTTTTGAGGAAGTTAAAGATATTTTGAGTGAAAGATTGCTTGAGAGAATATTAGAACAATTAAAGCAGAGAAAAATTGAAATTGGAGATGTCAAAAAGATAATGCTTGGAATTTTGGAAGGAAAGAGTTTTGAGGAAGCAATTAGGATTGAGAAAGTTGATGATGATGAAATTGAGGGCGAAGTAAGAAAAATAATTAAAGAAAAACCAGGATTGAGAGAGAATGCTTATATGGGCATTGTTATGGCTAAGTTTAAGGGACAATTGGATGCTAAGAAGGCAATGGAAATAATAAAACGCGTCGTTTCTAGCCTATAATTTTTAGTATCTTTTCTTTTATTTCTTCTAGTTTTTCTAGATTACTTGCTTCTCCCGCGATTCTTATTAAAGGCTCGGTATTGCTTTTTCTTATAGTAAAACGAAAGTCATTTGATTCTATAGTTACCCCATCAATTTCTACAATTTTATAATTCGAGAAAGTTTCTTTTATTTTTTTCAAACATTCATCAGGATTTTCAGTTTTTAGATTTATTACCGGAGTATTAATATATTTTTGATATTTGATTGCTAGTTCTGAAAGATTTGTTTTTGATTCTTCTAGTATTTTAAGAACTAGTAAGAACGAAAGCATTGCATTATCTAGTCCAAAAAAATCTCGGTGGTAGAAGTGTCCAGATTTTTCGAAACCAAATATTGCTCTTTCATTTTTAATCATCTCCGATATTATGTGGTACCTTCCAACTTTAGAAATTATTGATTTTGAATTATTACTTTCAGCTATCTCTTTTATATTTTTTGTGCATAATATGTCGCTTACTATTTCTGAACCAGAGTTTTTTTTGAGAAGGTAGTCTGATATTATACATCCCATTATATCTGCAGGTATTGGAACGCCTTTTTCATCTATAAATCCTATTCTGTCTGCATCACCGTCAAATATTACTCCGAGGTCTGCCCTTCTTTCAATTACTTTTTTTCTTATTTCCTTTAGAGATTCTTCGCTTCCAGGATCTGGTTCATGTCCTGGAAAATTACCATCAATTTCTTCATTAATTAACTCTACTGAAAGACTTAGATTTTTTATAATTTCTTGAAAAGGTATTCTTGCTACACCATTACACAGATCCGCTATTATTCTTAAATTTGAATTTATTTTTATTTTGTTAAGGATAAATGAGATATATTCACCCAGAATGTCCTTTCTTATAGTCTTACCTAGATTGTCTGAATTTTTTGACTTTTTAAGCTTATTAGATATAAAAAAGAGCTCCATGCTCTTTGCTTCTTTTTTCGGGCTTAAATTTAGACCATGTTTGTTGTGCATTTTGATTCCGTTATAATATTTTGGATTATGTGATGCAGTAATCATTACGCCTCCGCCTGTTTTTAAGTGCATTATTGCAAAAGAAAGCATAGGAGTAGTACATAAGCCTATATCTATTACATCAACACCATTTTCTGTTAGACCTTTAATAAAATTTTTTGCAAAAACTTCTGAATGAAGTCTTCCATCTCTTCCTAAGATAATTGGAGAGTGAATATCTTTTCTTTCTTTAGTTAATTCGCCAAAAGCAAAACCGAGAGCTTCCATTGTTTCTTCAGTTATTTCACTACCAGAGATTCCCCTAATGTCGTAAGTCTTAAATATAGATTCCATTGTTTTATTTCTCTACGCAGACTTATAATGATTATTGTTATCCCAAAGGATTAAAAATGTGCTTTATATATCAGAATAATGGAAAGAACTCTTGTTAAGGATTTAAATGCAGGGAAGGAAGTTCTACTTAAAGGATGGGTGCATGAAATAAGAGATTTATCAAAGCTCAAGTTTATTCTATTGAGAGATATGAGCGGAATTGTTCAATGTGTTGCTAAAGAGGATATTTTGAATAAGGTTTCTTCTATCGGCTTGGAATATTCCGTTGAGATTCAGGGTAAAGTCAAAGAGACCAAAATAAAATCTGATATTGACAGGAAAGATGTAGAGGTTGAGATTAAGGAAATTAAAGTTATAAGCAAATCTGAAAATCCGCCTGTGCAGGTTAATGAGAAAGCTAGTGAAGCGAATTTTACTACAAGGCTTGACTATAGGTTTTTAGATACTAGAAAAAGAGATGTTTCTGCAATATTCAAGATTAGAGGAAGTTTTTTAAGACATATGACTGACTTTTTTAATGATTCTGGATTCACGTCGATTAATACTCCTAAGTTAACTACAATTGGAGTTGAATCTGGAGCAGATTCTTTTGAGGTTAAATATTTCAATAAAAAAGTTGCCCTTGGACAGAGCCCGCAGTTCTATAAACAGATGTTTGTCTTGGGAGGATTTGAAAGAGTTTTTGAAATTGGACAGGTTTACAGGGCGGAGAAATCACATACTACCAGACATTTGACTGAATTTACAGGAGCGGATATAGAAATGGGATTTATCAAAGATGAGAATGAGGTTATGGATACTTTGGAAGAGATGTTTAAGTTTGTTTTGAAAAAAATCAAAGAAGACAGGAAAGAGGAGCTTGATAAGTTAGGGGTTGAGGTTAAAATTCCTAAAAAAATTCCGAGAATAACTATGTCTGAACTGAAAAAGATGCTTGTAGGAAAGGGAAAGAAACTGAAAGAAGACGATGACTTGGATTCTGAAGCTGAAAAGCTTGTCGGGGAATATATCTTAGATAAATATGGGGAGGAATTTGTATTTGTTACTGAATATCCTTCAGAAGTTAGACCTTTTTATCACATGAGGCCTGATAAACATCCTAAACTAACGAGAAGTTTTGATTTATTATGGAAAGGAGTTGAAGTTGCAACAGGAGCACAGAGAGAGCATAGGTTGGAAGTTTTAGAAAAACAGGCAAAGGAGAAAGGAGTTAAGTTAAACGAGATATATGTAGAGATGTTTAAGTATGGGGCAATACCTCACGGAGGAGCTGGAATGGGACTAGATAGATTAATTCAAAGATTATTAAATTTAACAAATGTCAGAGAAGCTTTGCTTCTTACTAGAGATCCGGAGAGGGTGACTCCTTAATATGAAAGAAAAATTTATTTCCATAAAAGAAGCGATGGCTAGAGGAAATGGGAAAGTCGCTATCAGGGGATGGGTGTATAGGGAAAGAGGAAGTAATAAGATGAAGTTCCTTGTCGTGAGAGATTCAAGCGATATTATACAGGTTGTGTTAAATAGAGATAATTTTGAAAAACAATGGGATGAGATAGATAAGTTGCAAATTGAGAGCAGTGTTGAAATTATTGGAGAAATAAAAGAAGATAAGAGAGCACCTTCAGGTTATGAGGTTAAGGCTTCTGAAATTAAGATTGTTGGGAAGAGTGAGGATTTTCCTATAAATAAGGATTTGAATGAAGAGCTTTTGGGAGATAGAAGGCATCTCTGGCTTAGAAGCAGAAAGATGATTTCAATTATGAAAATTAGAGATACTGTTCTGTCTGCAATTAGAGAACATTGGAGAAAGAAAGGATTTTATGAATATCATTCTCCATCGCTTTTAGGTATGCAGGCAGAAGGGGGAGCGACTTTGTTTAAGGTTGATTATTTTGACAAGAAGTTGTATTTGGCACAGACTTGGCAGTTACATGCAGAGCCTGGAATTTTTGCTCTGGAAAAGATATTTACTATACAACCTTCATTTCGGGCGGAAAAAAGCAAAACTACTAGACACTTGTCAGAATACTGGCATGCTGAAATGGAGACTGCATGGGAAGATTTTGATTACTTAATGGATGATGGGGAGGAGCTGGTTAAAGATGTTGTTTCCGCTGTTTTAAATAAAAATAAGGAAGAACTTAAAATTTTGGAGAGAGATGCAAAGAAACTGGAGCCAACTATAAAGAAAAGATTTCCGAGACTTACATATGATGAAGTTCTTAAAATTTTAAAGGATAAGAAAAAGATAAAGATTGATTGGGGCAAGGATTTGAGAACTATTGAGGAAGATAAATTATCGGAGTTATATGATACTCCTATAATAGTTACAAGATATCCTAAGAAAGTGAAGGCATTTTATATGAAGGAAGACCCTAAAAATCCTAAAGTTGTTCTCGGATATGACCTGATTGCTCCAGAAGGATACGGAGAGATAATTGGAGCATCGCAGAGGGAAGAAGATATTGAAAAATTGAAGGAAAACTTGATAGAGCAAGGTGAAGATCCAGAGAAGTATGAATTTTATTTTGATACTAGGCGTTACGGCAGTGTTCCCCACGGAGGATTTGGAATGGGAGTTGAGAGACTTATTAGTTGGATTTGTGGGCTTTCAACAATAAAAGATGCAATAGCTTTCCCGAGGACGATGACTAGGTGGAGTCCATAGGATGAAGATTCTCGCTGTTGGCGATTTTCACGGTAAATTTCCTAAGAAATTTGAGAAAATAATTCAGAAGGAAAAGATTGATATTGTTGTGTCTAACGGAGATTTTTTCCCTTTTTTATATAGGGATTTATGGTTCAAGCATTCTTATCATACAGATGTTAATTTATGGGATGTTATTGGAAGAAAAAAATATGAGCTTCTAGTTAAAAAAGATTTGAAAGCTGGAGAAAAAGCCATAAAAAAACTAAATAGTTTGCCTGTGCCCGTAATAACTGTCGTTGGAAATTTAGACTATGTCTCATTACAGGATTCTATTGATGAAAAACCTCCAAAAGATGATTTACGTAGAAAAGATTTGCTTAACAACATTTTGAAGAAATATAAAAATATAAGGAGATTTGACTACTCCTTTATTAAATTTAAAGATTTTGTATTTATCGGGGGCTATGGAAATTCTTTTCCTGGAAAGGTTAAAAGCAAGGCTTATAAAAAACATAAGAAACTTCTTGATAAACTATTTATTAAATTTAGAAAAAAGAATAGGGAAAAAAAAGTAATTTTTATTTCCCATAATGTTCCCTATAACACTAAGCTGGATAAAATTGGAATGTATGCCCATAAACATGTTAGAGGAAAACATTATGGTTCTAAGCTTGTTAGAAGAACTATAGAAAAATGGAATCCTATAATTCACGTTGGAGGGCATATTCATGAAGGAAGAGGGAAGGATAAAATTGGAAAAACATTATGTATTAATCCTGGGGCAGTTCATGAAGGACAAGGAACTATTATAGAACTAACTGACAGGGTTAAGGTTAGATTCATTAAATAACAATCCTTAAAAACCAAATAGTTCTTTTTTAATTATGAAAATTAAAGCGGGGAAACCAATAGCAAAAGTGAAAAAAGGCGACATCATTAAAGTAGATGGTAAGGCATTAGAGGTGGATGCTCACTATGTATTTGAAGATTATAAGACTACTAAGGAAATGCTTATAGAGCTTTTTGATCCGAAGGCTAAGGAAGACGAAGGAGATTATCAGATAAGGTATTTTGATGACCAGGTTGAAGATACTCTTAAAGTGTATAAATTGAAGGCAATAGTTTATGACGAGATTGAAGTTAATAGTGTTGAGTGGTAAAGTTAAACTTAAATATCTCTAAACTTATGGTTTTTTATGGAGATTGAGGGCGTTAAGATAGATTTTCTAGGGCATTCAGGGTTTTTGATATCTAATGGAAAAAGAATTATAATTGATCCTTTCAATATTTCCGAAAATGTTGGAAAAGCGGATTTAATATTAATTACTCATAGCCATTATGACCATTGTAGTATTTCCGATATTGAAAAATTGGCTGATAAGGGGACCGTTGTCATTTGTACTGCCGATTCACAAAGCAAGATAATGAAAGTTGAAGGTGTTGAGTTACACGTTATTGAGGCCGGGAATGTTTTTGAACTTGATGATATAAAGGTTGAGGCGGTTCCCGCATATAATAAAAATAAAGAGTATCATCCAAAAAGCGAGGGATGGGTGGGATATGTTGTGAAAATTGGAAATGTTGTTATTTATCATTCCGGAGATAGTGATTTTATTCCTGAAATGCAAAAGCTCTCTGGATATGGAAAACATAATAATACTTTTGTAGCTCTTCTTCCTGTTTCTGGAAAATATGTCATGGATGCGGAACAAGCTTCAGAAGCAGCTTCTCTTATTTCCCCTGACTTAGCAATACCTATGCATTATGGTTCTATAATTGGAAATATTGGAGATGCGGAGAAATTCGTTGAATTTTGTAAAGAAAAAAATATTAATGCAAAAATTTTGGAGAAGATATAAATTTAAATAAACAATATTGATTATTTGACTATGATTTCGGGGTTATTAGATATTGCAGAATTATCGCCACAACCTTTTGGTTTGATTGAACCATTGACTCCTGAACAAGATAAAGCTTGGAGAGGACTTTACGCAGCAGAAATAGATTATGATCTGGCTACTTGTATGACGCCAGTTGTGGTTTTTCCTGATCCGGATGAAATGAGAAGACATCATGATGAAAGACAATCTAAACTTGATGCTTCTCCCTTGTATAGAGAGGCTTTAGCGAATCTTAGTAGGGCAAGAACTACTTTTTGGGATGCTATTAGAGCTGATCCGAGATATGCAGGAAAGTTTCCTAAACATTAATATAAATTTATATACTCTGTATGTAGAAACTTTTTATGTCTAAATTAAATAATTCTTTTCAGGAAATATGGGAGAAGATTAAACAGAGCAAGAATATAATTATGAGTTTGCATTCTGGTCCTGATGGGGATAGTCTTGGAAGTTGCATGGCTATGAAGTATGTTATTGAAAGAGATTTGGGAAAGAAAGTTAGGGTTTTGAGTGCAGATGAATTAGCTGGGGTTTTGAATAATCTTGAGATGGCTAAAGATGTTGAGATAGGTATAGATGTTTTAGATGTAGACTTGAGGGAATTTGATTTGCTAATTGCTTTGGATACTGCAAATAAAGAAAGAATTGGAAAACACAAGGAAGAAGTAGATTTTCCAGAGAAGTTATTTGTTATAAACATAGACCATCATGAAAGCAACAATTATTATGGAAGTATGAATTATATAGATGGAAAGAAGTCTTCAAATTGTTCAATCTTGATTTCTTTATTTAAGGAAATGGGAATTAAGTTTGATAAAAAGTTATCTGAAAGATTGTTGCTTGGAATTTGTACTGATACTGGCTTTTTTAATTATGGAATGGACTTAAATTTAGTTTTTAGAGATGTAGCTTTCTTAGTTGATAATGGTGCTGACTATTTCAATGAAATTTTAGATCCTTTTATGAATCATCAGTCTTTGAAGATAAAGAAATTTTATGCTCATGTTATAGAAAATACTATAATTAATGATGAAAAAAGGTTTGGATATAGTGTTGTTTCTAAAAATGAAATTGAAGAGCTGGGAATTAACCAATCTGAAGCGAGGAGAGGAATAGAGCAGATACAAACTTTAGATGGATTGGATTTTGTTTTTATTTTAATAGAACATGATGATCATATTAAAGGTTCTTTTAGGTCTACAAAGAGGGTTAATGTTTGCAGATTTGCGGAAGCTTTAGGGGGAGGAGGGCATAAACAAGCAGCCGCTTTTAGATTAAAAGATTTGAGTTTGAAAGAGGCAGAAGAAAAGGTCTTGAAGGTTATTGATGAGTTAGGAGTTAGTATATTTTGAGAACCTTTAAAAACCGCTTATTTTTGTTTGTTTTATGAATAATAGTAAAGATTTGGAAAATGAAAACATGGCTAGAGAGAACTTGCTTAGACGAGGGGTTGATTTAAAAGGTGTAAAGATTGAAGGATATGACTTTGACAAGGGCGTTGATTATTCTGGAATTGTTAAAAGTTTTAGTAATAGCGGATTTCAAGCTAGTAATTTTGGAAAAGCAGTCGACATAACTAGGAAGATGATTGGAGATGGGGCTTTTATATTTCTAGGGTATACAAGCAATATGGTAAGTTCTGGAAATAGAGAGATAATTAGCTGGTTAGTAAAGGAGAGAAAGGTTAATGTTTTAGTTACAACTTGTGGCGGAATAGAAGAGGATATTATAAAATGCTTGGGAGATTTTGTTTTAGGCGATTTCAGAGCGTCTGGAAATGATTTGCGGGAAAAAGGTATTAATAGAATTGGAAATATATTTGTTTCAAATAATTTATATATCAAATTTGAGGCATTTGTTCAACCTATTCTTGAAGAGCTTTATAGAGAAAAAAAGACTGTTTCTGGGATGGATCTGATATGGAAATTAGGAGAAAAAATTAATGATGAAAGAAGCATTTGTTATTGGGCTTGGAAAAATAAAATAAGAATTTATTGCCCTGCAATTACAGATGGTGCTTTAGGAGATAATATTTATTTCTTTAAGTTCAGGAAAGAAGATTTTGTGCTGGATATTGCAGAAGATATTAAAGAGTTTAATGATATGACCATCGGACTTAAAAAAAGTGGCGTGGTTATTTTAGGGAGTGGAGTGGTTAAGCACTCTATTTTGAATGCTAATATGCTTAGAAACGGAACAGATTATGCAGTTTATATCAATACTGCAGAAGAATATGATGGAAGCGATTCAGGAGCATTACCTGAAGAGGCGGTAAGTTGGGGTAAAATAACTTCTGGTGCTGAAAGTGTTAAAGTTTTTGGAGACGCAACTATATTATTTCCTTTATTAGTTGCTGAAAGTTTTGCTAAAATTTAGGATGTCCCTCAAGATATTCTCTTATTCTTTTAAGGGCTTTGTGAAGTCTTGATTTTATTGTTCCAGTGGGTTCTTGAAGTGTTTCGGATGCTTGTCCAATAGTCAATCTTCTTTCATAAATAAGATATATTATTTCTCTTTGAGGTCTTGAAAGAGTTTTACATCACCTGTCTATATGAAGGTTCTCTACTTGTGCGGGATCTTTTTGTGCAAATTCTTCCAATAGGGGTCTTCCTTGTATTCTGTTATCTAATCCTGTTTTTCTTACCATATCTATAAATTGGTTTCTCATTATTTTCGCCAGGTATGTTTCAGGGGTTGAAAGATCAGGATTATATCTTTCAAAATACCTGTGCCTTAATCCCTTAAGAAAAGTTTCCTGCACTAAATCTTCAGATCTTACGTAAGTTCCTAGAGTCAAACGCTTTGAAAAAGGATCGTAAAAACATTGTTTAATTAATAGACACGAATTATTTGCTATTTGGCTGTCTGTGCTTTGCACGTTCCAGACATCCTGCGGCGTTATTATAGCCACCATTAATGACTAAAATACTTGAGGTTTTTAAAGATTTATTTTTTTCACGCCTAATTTTATATGTGATAATATATAGTCAAATATTTAAAGTATAGCCGATAGTAAACTGAATATAAATGAAAGGAGGTTGTTGAAAAAGAGTAGATGGTATTGGATTTTGCGAAAGAAGCTATACAGAATGCTAGCACACACAGCATTAATTTTGATGAATTAAGGGCTGGAAAGGCAAACATTAAAGTTTTTGGATGTGGTGGAGCTGGATGTAACACTATTACTTGGCTTTTTAATAAAGGTATTAATGGAGCTAGCGTTTATGGTGTTAATACAGACGCTTTACATCTTAGCATTACTAAGGCTGACGAAAAAATCCTAATAGGTAAGGAGCTAACAAGAGGTCTTGGATGTGGCGGATATCCTGCTAAAGGAAGAGAAGCCGCAAAAGAATCTCTGTCTGAACTTAAGAAATCCACAAGCAATGCTGATATGGTTTTTGTTTGTGCAGGAATGGGTGGCGGAACTGGAACAGGTTGCGCTCCTGTTGTAGCACAATTAGCTAAGGAAGCTGGTGCTGTTGTTATTGCAGTAGTAACCATGCCTTTTGAATGCGAGAAAGCTAGAATTGACAAGGCTGAATTTGGATTACAAGAGTTAAGGGAAGTTGTTGATACTGCGATAGTGATTGATAACAATAGACTTGTAGATATCGCTGGTAATCTTCCAATGGAACAGGCTTTCGCTGTAGCAAACGAGCTAGTAAGTACAATGATAAAAGGTATAGTGGAGACTATTACTTTGCCTTCATTGATTAACTTAGACTATGCTGACGTTTCAGCTATAATGAAAGGCGGTGACGTGGCAGTTATTGGAGTCGGAGAGTCTGACAGCTCTATGAGAGTTGATGAAGCAGTAAGACAAGCTTTAACGCACCCATTACTTGATGTTGATTACAGAGGAGCTACTGGAGCTTTGGTCCACATAACTTGTGGAGGAGACTTTAAGCTAGAGGAGTTCGCTGGAGTTGGACAACTAGTAACAGAAAATCTTAACCCTGAAGCCAATGTAATAATTGGGGCCAGAGTTAACAAAGATTTTGGAAGTAAAGTGCGAGTCATTACTATAATGACTGGCGTTAAGAGTCCTTATGTGTTAGGAAAAGAGATGGACAGAGGTAATACCCAAGCACATGCGAGGGAAATGTCCGATCTGGGTATAGAAGTCTTTAGATAAATAAGGAAAAGTTTATTTTTCTTTTTTTTCCTTTTTTATAAGCTAAATTTTTTATGGCGTTGTGTAATTGTTGACTAAAGCTATTGTTTTTTAATTTGATTGTTACATCCCTACCAAGTTTTAGGGTCTTTGAATGGAGTAGGTTTCTTTCTTTGGTTAAACTTTTCCCAGTGTATTACTTTTTCTAAGGGTTCCTTCCTAGGCATTTTCGTCTTTTTTATTGTAGGATAACCTATAGGAAGTATTGCTTCCACTTTGAATGTTTCTTTTATATCTAACAGAGACTTAATTTTTTCTTCTATAAATGCTCCGACCCAGCAAGAAGCGAGTTTTAAGTCTGCTATTTTTAGTAAAAAATTCTCTATAGCTGCACCTGTTTGCATTTGCGAGTATTCCTCTGCGTGTTCATGATACATGATCTTTAGATTTTGCATGTTGGAGATTATTACTACTATTGATGATGCGTCTGCAATCCAATCCTGCTGACAGGCTTCTGCAATTATATTTTTTGATTCTTGATTTTCTACTATTATATATTGCATATGGTTTATGTTTCCTGCAAAAGGAGCTTTGAGGGAAGCATCTATTGCTTCTAGAATATAGTCCCAACGTACTTTCTTTTTTGAGAAGGAACGTATTGAACGACGGGAGTTTATTGCGTCATCTAATTTCATGTTCTGTTAAAGTAAGAGAGGTATAAAAATATGTTGCTGGATTAATAAGGTGTATATAGCATAATCTAATTGTTTTTACATGCCTAGTTTAGAGGAAATTAAAGAAAAGATAAGGGAATTTAATATTGAAAGAGACGGGGATAAATTTCATAATCCTAAAGATTTGTTAATTGCACTTACAAGTGAGGTTGGTGAACTTGCGGAATGTTACAGATGGTTGAATGAGGAAGAATTGCAGAGAGTTCATTCAGATCCGGAAAAGAAGAAAAAAATAGAGGCGGAAATTGCAGATATAATGTCCTATATTCTTATGATCTGTTATAAGACTAATATTGATTTGTTAGACGTTCTTGATAAAAAAATAAATCTAAATATCCTATTGATAAGTCTAAGGGAGTTCATAGCAATCCTTTAGAAGGCTTTAAGGGGAAAGGCGGGAGTTCAGTTTAATACCTGATTTCTCCTCCACCTAAAACTTCTGAATTTTTATAAATGACGCAGGATTGACCTTCTGCGAGACCAAGAATTGATTTTTTTAAATTTAAGATGATTAAGTCATCTTTCCTTTCAATTTTTGCAGATATCAATGGACCAAGATGACGTATTCTTACTTTAACATTTGAGGGGAATCTTGGAACTTTGTTTATCCAATTAATTTTTATTACCTTAAATTGTTTTTTTAATAGAGAAGGGTGCTTTTCTGGGGCAACTTTGAGGACATTTGATTTCAGGTTTTTATCTGCAATGTAGAGTTTGCTTTTGACTTTGTTTCTATAATTGTTATTGATTAAAATGTTCTTACTCTCACCTATTCTTTCTCCTATAGTATAATAAAAAATTCCTTTATGAGTGCCAATAATATTGCCTTCAGGGTCTATGACTTTTCCTTCTTTCTGTTTTATTTTACTTTTTAGAAAAGATTTGAAATTTGTTTTTCCTATGAAACATATCCCCCTACTACCTTTTTTATCGTAATTATGGAGCTTGTTTGTCTTAGCAATAGCCCTTACTTCTGACTTAGTTAAGTTTTTCTCTCCTATTGGAAATAAAGTGTGTTCTAAGTCTTTTTGTGTTAAGTCATAAAGAAAATATGATTGGTCTTTGTTTTTATCTGCGGGAATGCGTAGAGACCATGAATTGTCTTTATTTTTTATTTTTTTTATGTAATGTCCTGTAGCAATGTAATCTATTCCTCTTTTCTTGGCTTCTTTCCATAGAAAAGGAAATTTTATTATTTTATTACATAAAGAATCTGGATTTGGAGTAAGTCCTTCTTTGTATGAGTTGAACATTTCACGTATTACCTTTTTTTTGTATTCTTTTTCAAAATCAAGAATAATTAGAGGAATATTTAGCTTGGAAGCTATTTTTAGAGCATCTTTTTTATCTTCAAGATATGAACATTCTCCTGTAATTTCATTTTTTGTTTCGGAATAATTTTTCATAAATGCTCCAATCACCTCAAATCCTTGTTTTTTTAATAAGATTGCAGAAACTGCGGAATCTACCCCTCCCGAAAGACCTAGAAGAACTTTTTTCATATATAGGGTTAATTGTGAAGGTTTAAAAGCCTATTTTTTTCAGATATTTAATGAAAACTGATGAAGATAAGGCTTCTTCCAAAGGAAAACGGAAAATTTAACTAGAAGTTTTATTTAAAACTCTTTTTCCTCGCCGAGAAGTTGAAGGACTAGGTTCTGAAGAAATAAAAGAGTTAATAATTGGAAGCTATAGAGAATCAATAAGACCGAGTTACGATCCAAAATATTCCATGTTTAAGCTTTTATCGACTAGAAGACTTAATACTATGGAGGCGTTCTTTTCAAATATAGATGTAACTGGACTCGATAATCTTGCGGATGAATCGCGTCATGTTTTTATGCCAAACCATGTTAGCCATACTGATTATGTCCTTCTTTGGTATATTTTGAATAACCATTGGTTTAGTAATTCGGGTGAAAAAAAGAAAATAAAGCCTTTATCCATTGTTGCCGGTAAAAATTTGGATAATCCTCTTCTAAATCTTGTAGGTTTGGAACTTCATAGACTTGGGGCTGTTTGGGTTGATAGAGATTTCTTGGCTGGAAAATATGGAAGAATTGAAGCTTCTTTGTATGGAGAGGCCTTTAACAGAGAGGTAAAACGTTTACTAGAAAATCTTGAGATGAGCTTAATTGCTTTCCCTGAAGGAGGTAGAGCTAATGGAAAAGGAGTTATGAAGAGGACTAAGAATGGTATTTTTAACACTGTTGCTAAAACTGCAGATCCAGAGTTAAAGATCGCTCCGGTTGCACTGGATTATACTGGTACTGTTGAAGGTCCATTTATTCCTATTATTGAAAGTTCACGTCCAAAGAAAAATATTCTTCAGAGAGCTTCTTATTATGGTGCGGATGCTCTTGCATTTTTATCTGCTTATACTTCTGGAAGAGTAAGACAAGTTCTTGGCCTTAGCCCTCCAGATAGAAAAGTTAGAGTTAGTTTTGGAGAGCCTTTTTATCTTTCAGAGTGTGTGGATGGAAGCGGAAGAATATCTCCTAAATTGTTGGCAGAAAGAGTGGCTGGTGAAGTTTCCTCACTTCATGAAAGAATACGCTTTAGACAGGATTAATATTAACGTCCCCGGGAGGACTTGAACCTCCGACCCCACGGTTAACAGCCGTGTGCTCTAACCGGGCTGAGCTACGAGGACTTATTGACAGGAATTTTGATACTTATTTAAAGATTCCTATCTGCCTGTTTTTTTGCTTATTTTTTATAACTCTTGTTTA
>CAZOGX010000001.1:24733-26331 GCA_964579805.1 Candidatus Woesearchaeota archaeon
TAGTAAAAAAAGAAGGTGTTAGTAAAATATTGGAAATAGAGCAAAAATTTATTTTTCTCAAAATGTTTTTTTTCAGAAAGTTTTAAATATCAATTTACATTAGTATGACAAAGAGGTAAATTATAATGGCAGCTAAAAAAAAGAAAGCAGCAAAGAAAAAGAGAAGATAATCTCTAATTTTATTTTTCATTTTTTGTTTATTATACCTTTTTAACTTTCAATTCTTCTCTTTTCCGTGTTTACTCTTTCAAGATATTTGTATACATTTGCGTGTTTTGTTCCTCTTATTATGCTTGAGAGGGCAGTTATTACGTTTTGGACAGACTCGGCGTAACCTATTATAGCAATTGAGTTTTCTTTTACTTTGATTTTGCATCCTGTTATTTGTTCTATTGTGCTCTTTGCTTTGCCTTTTGTTCCTATTATCCTCGCTCTTATTGTTTCAAGGTTTTTACGTCTCGTAAAATCGCGAATGTTTATTTTTTCATAGGCAAATTCTTCATCAAGTATCAAAGCGGAGGTTCTTGCAGAAAATCCCGAGTTTATAGCGTCAAAAACTCTTTCAGCATCATATTCGTTTAGTGGAGGACCATCTATAATTATGCTTCTTCCCTCTATCTTTATTTTTAACTTTAAGGTTCTCTCTAGAAAGTTTTTTTCTTTTTTTACTTCTGCAATATTCATACAATAGATATTTTCCATTTTATTAGAAGTCGTTTTTCAGTGAATTGAGAATTCCTTGCTTTTTAAGCTGGGCTACTGAACCTGGGTTGTATTTGTAGATTATGTCTCCCTTTGAATCATCAAACTCCCATGGTTGTACGAGTATAACGTCTTTAGGTCTTAACCATAAGTCTCTTTTATATCTGCCTGGAACTCTACAGTTTCTTGTTTTTCCGTCTGTACAGGAGACCTCCATTCTATTTCCTCCTAGTCTTTGAATAATTATTCCTATCTTTTCGTTTCCTCTAGGAGTTCTAGCTCTCGCCACAGGTTGATCGCTGTTGTTTTGTTGAGAGTCTTCTTTTTCTTTGTCAGTTTTTATCTCTTCAAAGTCTCCAAAATCTTGTTCTTTGTGCATCTTTAGATTTAGTTTGAGAGTTTTTTAAATGTGATGTTATATTAGTTTTAGGAACTCTCTTGTTAAAGCGCCTTTGTTATACCCCTTTTTTTCAAAAAAAGCGATTGTTTTCTGGTTGTCTTCAAAACCATAGCATAAAATCCATTCTATTCCTACGGACTTACATTCTTTTTCAAAGGCATCTAGCAAATATTTACCAATTCCTTTATTTCTTTCTTTTGGTTTTACAGCCAAAAGATGCATTATTGCCCCGTTGCCTATTAATTGTTCTCCTATTTGAAAACCCACTATTTCATTGTTTTTTTCTGCAACAACGAATAAATTGCTTTTTTTCGCTAATTCTTCAAACCACCAAAGAGGCACTGGTTCTTTCAATGGAGAATCTAGCTCTTTTGTTTTTTTTGTCAGTTCAAAACAAGCCTTGCAGTCTTCAATTTTTCCATGCCTTATATTTATTTTCATAGTAATACTAGTGCATAAGGTATTTTCGCTATTTTTAGGACGCCTTCTTCCTTTA
>CAZOGX010000002.1:0-378 GCA_964579805.1 Candidatus Woesearchaeota archaeon
GAAGTAGTATTGAAATAAAATGAGGCAGGATATTTATGGGGGAATAAAAAATGCTCTTGAGAGAGGTCAATCTCTTGAACAAGCAGTTAAGAGTTTCATTAACGCAGGATATAGTGAATTAGAAGTTAAGCAGGTAGCATCTCAATTTACATCTGGAACATTATCTTCAGTTTATCCAACTAATAAAATTGTCCAAAATAATTCTGCTCCGCAACCGCCTGCACAACCAATGCCCAACCCTCAAAAACTAGAACAATATAGACAACCTTCAAATCAAAACACTTCTTTAAGACAGCCTCTAAGACCAGTATTCCAATCTAATTACCAAATATCAGATTCACACAAAAAAACAGGATTAGGCCTTATTCTATTTCTTTC
>CAZOGX010000002.1:388-11428 GCA_964579805.1 Candidatus Woesearchaeota archaeon
GAAGAAGACTCTTATCTGTTACAAGAAGTGATTTCTAAATCTGTCAGGAACAAAAATTTTTTAGATATGGGTGCTGGTTCAGGGATAATTTCTATAACTGCTAAAAATTCAGGAGCCAAATCAATTCTATCAGCAGACATAGATGAAGAATCAATAAATTTTCTCAAGAGCAAAGGTTTTAATGCAATTAAGACAGATTTATTTGCAAAAATAGGTTCTCTCAAATTTGATGTTATTTCTTTCAACCCACCATACCTTCCATTAGATAAAAGAGAAGACTTAGAAAGCCAAAGAGCAACAACTGGAGGAAAAAAAGGAGATGAAATTTCTCTCCGATTTATTAAACAAGCAAGCAAGCACCTAACAAAAGAAGGAGTAATATTCATTCTGCTTTCCTCATTGACTCCTAAGAAAAGGTTAGTAGGCCTTATCAAAGAATTAGGTTTATCAAAAAGGGTTGTCGCTAGTAAGAAAATATTTATGGAGTCTCTGGAAGTCTGGAGAATAAAGCCCAAACACAGCAATCAATAAATACTTAATCTTTATAAGTTATTTTATGGTCAAATTTGCACATATGGGTGATTGTCATCTAGGAGGTTGGAGAATCCCAGAGCTTCAAAATCTAAATCTGGATAGTTTTAGATTCGCAATAAATTCCTGTATTTCTGAAAAAGTAGACTTTGTCTTGATAGCTGGAGATTTATTTGACTCGGCTTATCCCCCGATAGAGATAATAAAGGAGGCCTTTAACGAGTTTAGAAAGCTTAAGGAAGCAAGAATCCCAGTTTTCCTAATAGCTGGAAGTCATGACTATTCAGTTTCAGGAAAGTCTTTTCTTGATGTTTTAGAAAAGGCAGGTTTCGCAAAAAATGTTTTTATTCATGAAGAAAAAAATGATTCAATAATGCTTTATCCAACAATACATAACAACGTGGCAATTTACGGCTACCCAGGAAAGAAATCAGGACTTGAGGTTCCAGAGATAGAAAAAATAAAACTACAGGATTCTCCGGGTTTGTTTAAAATACTGATGCTTCATACTACTTTGAGGGATGCCTTTCCAGATTTATCAATACCGGCAGTAGATGAAAGGAACCTTCCAAAGGTTGATTATGTCGCTCTAGCACATTTACATTTAAAATACGCAAAAGAAAATAGAGTATACTGCGGTCCTACTTTTCCAAATAACCTTTCCGAGCTTGAGGATTTAAGAGGCGGTTCCTTTTACATAGTAGATACTTCGGGAGGCATAAAAAGGCACGAAATAAAGCTAAAAGAAATAATAGTGCTAGATCTTGAAATTTCAGATTCATTAACTGCTACAGATTCAATAATCTCAGAAATTGAGAATTATAACCTATCGGGAAAAATTCTCATCTTAAAACTAAAAGGCTTACTGGAAAGAGGAAAAATCTCAGACATAGACTTCAATAAAATAGAAAACTTTGTTAAATCAAAGAAAATTTTTGCATTTTTAAAAAACACTACAAGACTGCAAGGTATGGAGGCTGATTTCATTATAGATGTGAAATCTGATAATTTAGAAGAAGAGATAATTTCCCGTTTTCAAAAAGAGAACCCCAACAAATTCAACCATCTTATACATTCATTGCTTCATCCTTTACAGATGGATAAAAAGGAGGATGAATCTTTAGTGGTCTTTGAAGAAAGAATTTTATCGGAAACCAAAAAAGTCTTAGGAATATGATTATAAAAAGAATAAAACTGGAGAATATACGTTCATTTTTAGATGCAGAAATATTTTTTAACGAGGGCTCGACTCTTCTAGCAGGAGATATAGGTTCCGGAAAGACTTCCATTCTCCTAGCAATAGAATTTGCTCTTTTTGGACTCCAACCGGGTCAAAGAGGTTCAGCCCTTTTATCAAACAAGGCTTTTTCTGGATCTGTAACAATGGACTTTAACATAGATGGGAAAGAGATAACTATAGAAAGAAAATTAAAAAGAACAAACAAGTCTGTCAATCAGGAAAGTGCCTCAATAACATTAGATGGTAAAAAAATAGAATCTTCAGTAACAGAAATAAAGAGCCACATACTATCAATTCTTAATTATCCTGATGAGTTTCTAAAGAAGAATAATGTGCTATACAAATATACAGTTTATACGCCTCAAGAACAAATGAAACAAATAATCCTGGATGATTTGGAAACTAGACTTGATAGTCTAAGATACATTTTTGGCGTCGATAAATTTAAGAGAATAAAGAATAACTTATCTATAATCTCTTCAAAAATAAAAGAAGAGATAAAACTTTTGAATGTAGAGGTAAAATCTCTAGATGATTTAAAAAGCGCTTCAACAAATAAAGAGCTAAAGGTTAATAGTTTATCTGAAGTTATTTCAAAAAAAAATTCTAGTTTGCAAGAGGCAATCTTAATAAGAAAAAATACTGAAAAAGAAGTTCAGGAATTAGAGTCCAAGGTTAAAGAAAAGGAGAGATTTATTCAGGAAATAGAAAAGTCAAATATTTTACTATCTGCAAAGAGCCAGACACTTTCACAGGAAAAGGTAATGATAAAAGAACTTGAATCAAAAATCTTGGAGTCCAGCTATAAGTTTGATGAATCATCATACAAATCCCTAATCAATGATATTGCGTTATGTGCTCTAGGTATAGAAGAGATTAACAAAAATTATCTAGGAGTGATTTCAAAAATAAGTTCTCTAGAAATGATTAAGGAAAAAAATACTGAAAAGAGGGCTAAAATATTTAAGATAGACTTTTGCCCAACTTGTCTTCAAAATGTTTCTGAAAACCATAAGCACAATATAATGAATGAAACCGAGTCGGAGATTGTCAAAGTCAATAGAGAGCAAGAATTATTATTCAAACAGAAAGAGGAATTGGAAAAAATACTCATGAGGGAAAGAAAATATCTTCAGGAGTTAGAGAGTGCAAAAAAGGAAATGGAAATAAAGAGGGTAAAATCAGAATCCATTGAAAATTCAAAAGAGAAATTAGAGATTTACAAGAAGTCTTATGAAAATTTAGTCAAGGATGTAGATTTTTTGAAAAACCATGTCAAAAATCTTAAGGAATATACACTAGAGTTTACAAAATTTGACAATCTTCTTAGTGCTAAAAGACAAGAACTCAAAGAGGCATTCCGTTCAGAAAAAAATGTAGAGATAGAGATAGCAGAGCTTAAAAAGGAATCAGAGCTGACCGTTCTTGAAATAAATTTTATAAAAGAGAAGATAAAAGAGCTTGAAAAATCCACATCTAGACTGATAAGGTTGATGGAGTTGGAACGCTGGCTTT
Organism: Candidatus Woesearchaeota archaeon; assembly: GCA_964579805.1. Classification (GTDB taxonomy): domain Archaea; phylum Nanobdellota; class Nanobdellia; order Pacearchaeales; family GW2011-AR1; genus CAZOGX01. Next base: position 3,675 of record CAZOGX010000002.1, read on the forward strand.
CAGAAAATTTTGTTAATCTTATTGATTTTACTGAGAAAAGCATCCTATATAAACTTAAGATAGAGTTTTCAAGAATATTCAATAAATGGTTTTCCCTTTTAACAACAGATTCATTTTATGTTCAATTAGATGAGAATTTTTCACCAGTAATTACTCAAGGAGATTTCGAAACCGATTATGCCTATCTTTCTGGAGGAGAAAGGACTGCTATTGCGTTAGCATACAGACTCTCCCTTAACCAGATACTTAATTCTTTATTGAGCAATATCAAAACTAAAGGACTTATCATCTTAGATGAACCTACCGATGGTTTTTCAGACCAACAGCTTGACAAGGTAAGAGACATTTTGCACGAATTGAATGCAAAACAATTAATAATAGTCAGTCACGAACAAAAAATAGAATCTTTCGTTGATAATATAATAAGGCTTAAGAAGGATTCAGGAATTTCCAGAGTAGTTTCTTAGAAAGGCAAAAATTTAAATACCTGGCGTTCTCTGAAATAACATAGAGGTTTCTTCTATGATGACTAACTTTAACAATATGGAGGAATTGAGCAAATCAATGCTTAAATCAAACACGAGTCTAGTTGGAATTGTATGCAAAGATGGAGTTATCCTTGGTGCAGACAGACGTTCTACTGCAGGAACAATTGTTATGAATAAGGATTCTCACAAGATACATAAGGTAAATGATTATCTTGCAGCATCCTATACTGGAGGGGTTGCAGATATACAACTTACCAACAAAGTACTTGCTGCAGAGCTAAGATTAAAAGAATTAAAAACAAAGTCACGACCTACTATAAAGGAATCTGCAAATCTTTTAGCTATGTTAGTTTATAGAGGAATAAGAACTCCTTCAATGGTTCCAAGTATTGTTGGTACCCTAATTGCAGGTGTTGACGAAAACGGCTCTGCTTCTCTTTTTACTGTTGAACCTGCAGGTTCAGTTGTCCAAGTAAAAGATTTTGATGCCAATTTTTCTTCAGGAATGCCTTACATTTTAGGATTATTAGAAAGACAATGGAGACCAAATATGACTGTTCAAGAAGGAATAGATCTAGCAATAGAGTCTCTAAAGGCATCAACTCAAAGAGATGTCGGTTCAGGCAACGGAATTGATGTTTTCACAATAACAAAAGACGGAATAAAACATGTAGTTTCGCAGGAAATTACTCCAAATTACAAATAATTTTCAATCTAAAATATTAAAATGCCAGACATACTAAAGAGTATAAAAGACGAACTACCAAGAGTAGTAAGCGACGCAATCTTTGAAGGTGCAAATATAGTCCTTTATACAGAAGATAAAGATTTCTTCAAAAATGGAGAGGAAAAAATAAAGGAAATTGTAGGCAAAATAAAAAAAAGAATTGAATTGAGAGCTGATGAGAAAATTCTTGCGAATGAAGAAGAAACTGAAAAAACTATCCGGGCCATTGTTCCTTCAGAAGCGGAAATAGAAAATATTATTTTTGACAAACAGCGTTCAATAGTTATAATAGAAGCTAAAAAACCAGGGATGGTCATAGGAAAACAAGGTTCTATTCTTGCGGACATAAGAAACTCAACTATGTGGCTTCCAACTGTTCAAAGAAGTCCTGCTATACCTTCCAAAATAACAGAAAAAATTCGTTCGGTCTTATACGCAAACAACAATTATAGACGTAAGTTTTTACATTCAATTGGGCAGAAAATTTACAAAGACTGGAACCCAGAAAAAATGGATATGTGGGTAAGGCTTACCTACTTAGGAAGTGGAAGACAAGTAGGGCGTTCCTGTCTTCTTTTGCACACTCCAAATTCAAAAATTCTTCTTGATTGCGGAATAAACCCTGGAATGGCTGATGGCGAGGAAAGATTTCCATACCTTAATGTTTCAGAAGTTGGAGATTTAAGCACTATTGATGCAATAATCTTATCCCACGCACACACAGATCACTCCGCTTTAATACCTTATTTATATAAAATGGGTTACAGAGGTCCAGTTTATTTAACTGCGCCAACGAGAGATATAGCGGCCGTATTAGCATTAGACTTCGTAGGTGTAGCCTACAAGCAGGCATCAACTCCTTTATTCAAGGCAGAAGATGTAAAGGAGATGGTAAGACATTCAATCTGCCTAAATTATGGGGAGGTATCAGATATAACTCCAGACATAAGAATAACAATGTATAACGCTGGGCACGTTTTAGGTTCGGCAGTAGTACACATTAATATTGGAAACGGACTGCATAATTTTGTTTATACAGCAGATACAAATTACAGAAAAACCAGACTTTTAGACCCAGCAGTAAATTATTTTCCGAGAGCCGAAACTATCACTTTAGAATCAACTTATGGTTCAAAGGATGATGTTTTACCCCCAAGGCATGAAGTAGAAGAAAGGTTTATACAAGTAGTAAATGAAACAATAGAACAAAAAGGAAAAATACTCCTTCCAGAACTTGGTTTAGGCCACGCGCAAGAAACAGTTTTAAGAGTAGAGGAAGCAATACGTTCTGGTAAATTGCCTGATATTCCAGTCTATCTTGATGGAATGCTCTGGGACATAACAGCCATCCATACAGCATATCCAGATTTTCTTTCAAGCTCCGTAAGAAATCAGATATTTCAAGATAATAATCCATTTGTCTCCCCAGTTTTCAAAAGGGTTGGTTCTCCTGCAGAGAGAAAAGAAGTGATTGAAGGAGGTCCTTGCATAATCATAGCCACATCTGGAATGTTAGTTGGAGGAGCTTCAGTCGAATATTTCAAACAACTAGCAGATAGCTCCAGAAACACAATAATTTTCGGGAGTTACCAGTCTCCTTCATCTTTAGGAAGGGCAGTACAGGAAGGAAATAAATTTGTTCAAATAGACAAGAATTTTGGAGGAGAGACAGTTGAAGTTAAAATGCGAGTTGAAACAATGCATGGATTATCTGCACACTCTGGAAGAGGAGATTTAATGCAATACGTAAGTAGGATGGTTCCAAAACCTAAAAAAATAATACTTAATCACGGGGAACAGTCAAAGTGCCTTGATCTAGCTTCTTCTCTTTATAGACAACACCATATAGAAACTATTGTCCCAAGAAATCTAGAGACTATAAGGTTAAAGTAGTTCTTATTCGTCCATCTCAATTTCAAAAACTGCTTTTTGTTCAGCTAAAATAAGTGAAAGTTGTTGTGTAGAGTTTGATTTGTTCCATTCTAATCTTTCGATTTTTAATCCCTCTCGAGCTATTAAATCAAGGGTAAAATTTCTATTAGCCAATATATATTTCCTAAGACCTGGACTCATGTAAGAATCAAATCCCCCTCCAGCGACAAATACTCTAACCATAGATTTATCTGGACACTCTAGCCTTATATCATTAAATAATCTTTCTAAGCAACCTTCTTGAGCACCATCGTCATGAGCCATATACCCTCTACAACCATATAGTGCACCTACAACTATACAAGGACCTATACCTCCACTATGCAAAATATTTGGGATACGGATTTTGAATAACCTATATCCTGGTCTACTTGTATATGTTCCATGTTAAATTCCAATTTTAATGACTTTTAAACATATCTTCTCAAACATTTTATAAACTACTATTTCTTTAAGATAAAAAATAAAATGAAACATAATCTAAAGATAACTCTTCTTTTGCTTGCAATGTTTGTCTTAGCACAAGTTGTAGGAATATACGTTGCTAATTCTTATCTTCCAGAGACAATACAAGTCATGAATGAAACTTCTGGAGAAATGATAAATGTTTCACAATATAATCTTCCTTACGGTCTTGACCCTCCAGAAGATGTCTCTCCCAAGACTTCTTTAACATCAATAGTAATTGCTCTAATAGTTGCAATACTTCTTCTTTTCACGTTAATGAAATTTAAGGCGGAAATTGTCCTGAAAGTTTGGTTCACAGTAGTAGTTATTTTAGGAATTGCTCTTGCAATAAACGCATTCATAATAAATATACCGAGTTCAGCTTTGATTGCTTTAGTAATTGCTTTACCTCTAGGAGTTCTAAAAATATTTCATAGAAATATATATCTTCACAATTTAACTGAAATTTTAATTTATCCTGGAATAGCCTCTGTTTTTATTCCTATTTTAAGCATTTGGACTGTAGTTCTTCTTCTCGTTCTAATATCTTTGTGGGATATGTATGCAGTTTGGAAATCAGGTATAATGATGAAGATGGCTCGTTATCAGATGGAAAACTTGAAAGTATTCTCTGGATTTTTTGTTCCATACATTGGAAAGAAAGAAAGAGCAATGATAAGCAAGATGAAAGAAATGAAATTAAAAGGAAAAATGAAAAAGAACAAAAAGTTCAAAGTCAATGTAGCTATTCTTGGCGGAGGAGATGTAGTATTCCCTATAATATTAGCAGGAGTGGTTCTTCGCACTCTCGGCATTATTCCAGCACTTGTAATAGCTCTAGGTGCAACAGTATCTCTTGCATTGTTATTCTACTTCGGACAAAAAGGAAAAGCCTATCCAGCCATGCCTTTCATAACTGCAGGCTGTTTAATCGCGTTGGCAATAGCTTACTTTGTTTAAGAAGAATCAGATTCTCCCCAGAACTTGCCAAGAGAAGATACTTTATCAAATCTTTCTGCGAGTTTTTCAGCATAACTTCTACTTAAAGGTCTAAATTCATCAATTTTTGAAGATAAAAAGTTAGGTGTAGCGACCCATTTATATGATTGTTTTTCAGGCTCCACAGGAACAATACTTGGAAACATAACATGAGTTCCATTTGCTGTCGTACCCCTATATATCCCGCCGTATGACCTTCCGTTAGCAAAAATCTCTACAAAAATTCTGTCTTGAAAAGCCCTTAAATCAGGAACTGCTTGGTTATCATCAAATTCAATTCCTAGACTTTCCTCTAAATCTGTTAATGGTCTCTCTCTCTCGTAAAGCCGAAACCTCGCGTCATTTTAGGGTTGCCTTCCATAGCAATCAAGACCATATACCATTTTTAAACCTTTCTAAAGTTTACCCCTATTTAGTTACATCATAAAGAAAAGATTTAAATACTGGTATTTTCGCTACTAAAGTATGATAATAAAACAAGAACTTGTTAAGAGAATAAAGGACTACTTCAATCTTAATATTTATGAAACCAAGGTATGGTTGGCTTTGCTTTCAAAGGGAGTTGTTTCAGCAGGAGAAACTGCAGAACTTTCAGGAGTTCCAAGGTCAAGAACATACGACGTTCTTGAGTCTTTAGCAAAGAGAGGATTCGCAATTATAAAAATAGGTAAACCAGTTAAATATATAGCGGTTGAACCTAAAGTTGTTATAGAAAAGATGAAGTCTCAGACTTTATCTGAAGCACAGGAGAAGGTTACAAGACTATCAACTTTGAGAGAAACTTCTGAATATGCAGAGCTTGAACAAATGCACAAGTCAGGTTTCGCACCAATAAAAACAGAAGATTTATCAGGACATATAAAAGGTCGCTCAAATATTCTTTCAAAGCTTAAGGAGCTTTTTGAAAACTCTCAAAAAGAATTTTCAATATGTACTTCAGTATCTGACTTTGAAGATAAAAGCAGAATTTTAATGCCTGCAATAGAGAAAATGAATAAATCAAACATAAAGGTAAAAATAGCTCTTTCAGGAGAGGAAGATAAAATCAGAAAGTTAAATTCTAAGTTTGATTTGAAGGCAAAAACTACTGAAAATTCAGGAAGATTTTTCATATCAGACAGGAAAGAAGCCCTTTTCATGATAAATGCAGAAAATGCAGATGAAGAAGTTGGAGTTTGGTTAAACTCTCCGCATTTCGCCTCTTCATTCACAAATATGTTTGATTCTCATTTGAAGAAATAAACATGGACGAAGAATTTTTTTAAAAATATAATCTTTCAAGGGCAATAAAATTAAGAAGAGATCTTATAAATTTAGGATTTGAAAGAGAAGAAATCATGGGTGAAATGAGGTTTACCAGATTCTATGATTGTGCTCTAAGAACTGCAATTGAGTTAGCTAAAGTACCTCTTTGTTTTTTGGGTGGAAGAATAGCCAGAGAAGGTTCATCAAGATTAGGCACATTTTTTAACAGGTTATCAAGGATTAATAGGTGGTCAGAAAAAGCAGATAATAGGGCACGTTGTGAAGAAGCATCCAGAAAGAACGAGACAGACATACAATTAAGGTATGGCCAAGCAGAAATAGAATTTTAAAAATTATCTATCTTTAATTAACTTCCATTTCAATTATAGACATCTGTTCCAGCAATTTCTTATTACCTTTTTTCCAGACATCTAAATATGCTTTGGCGTTAAAATTAACCTTAATCCTGGCATGTATAAAACCATTTTTCTCAAAAGAATCAGCATGCATTTTCTTAAAAGCAGAAACGCTCTTTTTTAAGTGAATAGGAGGACCAATTCTTGTAACTTCTTTTTTTGACTTTACAACTAAATAAAAAATAGCTTTTTTATTTCCAAGATAATCAAATTCTGTTCTCTTAACATCAAAAAATTTACCAATCTCTTTTTCAACCACCTTTGAGAACTTTTTCATTTTAGTGCCTGCAATATCTCCTTCTTGTTTATCAGTTTCAATATCAAGGATTATGAGTTCCCTTCTATATCTTTCAGCTTCTTTCTTAAGTTGCAAAACATCAATTTCTCTCTTTATAAAAAACTCTTCAGAAGGTTTATTAAGAAAATTTTTAGCGGTTTTTTGGAACTTTTCAAAAGTTTCCCAGCTTAAAGCTGCAAGGGCATTTCTTTCCCTATAAGTAGGGTCTACAAGAACAATAGGAGTATTCAATTTGTTCTCGTTCATCTCAAAAAATATCTCTTTCTTCTTATATTTTTTCCCAATATCAATAACTATTCTTTCTCCCATTTTCAGTTTAACAAGTTCCCGTAGCATCTTCTCAAAACTTCTATAATGGAGAATTAGTAATTCAACGGAGTATCCAGAAAATCCTCTTACATATGTTTCAGCACCATAAACCCTAGAAGCTTTCATAAAGGACTTCGCAAGAGCGACTTCATCCTCAAGCTTCTTTATCCTTTTTTTTATATAAGAAACATGAAAATAACTAAGGTCAGTGACATTTCTGCTTTCCTTAGGGCTATTTATCTTGGTAACCGGTATAATCTCAAAATAGTTCTTGTTATCAATAAAAACCCTGAAGTAATCTCTACTTCCGTGTATCCTTTCCATTTTAAGTCCAAGTAATTTAACTACGCTTTTCAAGCATTTTTCTAGCAAGTCGGATATGTTATCGTATTTATAATCAAACCTTACAAAAATGTCAACATCATAGTTGTTTTGGTTCGTATTCTTTAGCATAGTGCCCTTTGCAAAACTACCACCTACAAAAACATCTATTCCTCCTTTGATTTTTTTAATTTCTTTCTGAAGAAGTTCAACAAATTCTTTGACCTTATCCTGAAGAGACTTAACCTCCTCTTTACTAGGTTTTATTAAACCTATCTGTTTCTTTAGAATATTTCTAAGGCTCTCTTTCATTAATAGATAACGAAATACGGCTTTTTATTTATTCCCAATACTATTTTTTCATTTGAGAAATTAAATCTATAACATATTTGCCATCTTCAAGCTTGTATACTAATGGCCTTTCCTTGTTAAAAAGGTTAGCTATATCTAGAACATATTTTCCAGGTTTAAGGATTTTTACGCTTTCAAAATCTAGGATTATAGGCGTGTCGTCTTCCTCACTTATTCCTGCAATGTCTCTAACATCTTTTTCTATCTGTTCTTTCTCTTTT
>CAZOGX010000002.1:11438-12868 GCA_964579805.1 Candidatus Woesearchaeota archaeon
GTGAGTTCTATCCCCTCTATTTCTTTTTCTATCTGAAGCCTCTTTAGTTTTTCTTCATTCATATAAAAAAAGAAACGACTACCGCACTTAGAGCATCCCTTTATTATCTCCTCCGCTCCATCTCCATATACAGACGAGCAATGAATACACTGATTAGGCATATTTTCTACAAACATGAAGGATTAATAAAGATTTATGCGAGGGTTTAAAAATACATAATTTAGTTTATTTTTATGGTATCAGGATTATTAGGCAGATTAGGAGGATTAATCGCAGACCAAGTATTTGAGCATCGTTACGGACAACCAGATATTTCTTTTATTAATCCAGATTCGCAAGTAGCTGAAAGAATAGCTGATAAAGCTAGGCAGTTAGGAGCGAAATCTATTATAGTTTATATGGGGTCAGGCCTAAGAGGAAGAACTATGGTTTTGTATGACTTTTCTCCTAAAATTATAGGAAAATCCCAGAGGGTTGATTTTTACAATAATAGTGCAAATGAGCCTCCAATACCGGTAGTTAGATTATCATCAAGAACCCATATCTCTTTTTCATCAGGGGAAGATTAACAATGCCTCAAATATTTGTTATTGGAAATACTCCTAGGGAAGAAAAAATTCTTGAAGTTCAAACAGAAAACGTCTTTGAGGAATGCTTTGGAAGAGGAATTTGGGATGCTTCTAATGGAAAAAAAGCAAATTTATGGATGGTTAGAGATGCAACCTTAGATTATCTTCAAAGGAGAGGAGGCCATTTAGGCGAGGTAGAAGATGAAATCAAATCTAATCAACGAGCATATATTGCAGGATATTATTTAGCTGTTGAAAGACCTCTTCTAAGAAGGGATTTTGTAAGACCAATAAGAAGATGACTAACCAAGTAAAACTTCAATTTTCTTAGGGTCCCTCTTAATTTCCTTAACAACTGAAGCAGGACCTATAACCGTTATTGCGTTATTATCCCCAACTAGAGACTTGGCTATGTTTTTTCTCATTTTAAATATGAAGGAAGTCTTGTCAGCATCAGGGTCTATCACTGCAAGTTCTATTCCTCTGAAGCTTTTTATATGGTCTACCATGGCCATGGTGTCTTCAATTAATCTTATTTCTTCTTCAGGTCGTAATCTTCCTTGAAGAATTACCACTTTATTTCCAAGAACAATTTTTAATATTTTCTTTACCCTATCAGATATATTAAGGTCTCTTATTTCCGAATAAGGCATTATATGCAAACTCAACCCCCTTATTTTTCCCTCTTTTTTGCTCATATTCTTCTATGTTTTAATTTTATTTAAACTTTTTTTGTCAGCCTGAAAAGGGCTTCATAAAAGTCTTCAATATTAACTTTGTTTCTAGCAGATATTCCTACAACTTCATACTCTGGAAAAGCATTTTCAATCTTTTTAACATCAGATTTTCTTAAATCAATTT
>CAZOGX010000002.1:12878-15048 GCA_964579805.1 Candidatus Woesearchaeota archaeon
CTTGGGAATAAGGATTTTGAGTAGAGTCAAGAACAACAATTACTGCATCCATATCGTCTAACCATTTTATTGCTTCTATTATTCCTTGAGTCGCTTCCTTAGCCCTTTTTTTAGCATCTCCCTTCTTCATACCATGTTTTAAGAAATCCTCATAATCAACCTTCGTTGCAATTCCCGGAGTATCAACAATCTTAAGAGTAAGTTTCTTGCCCTTATGCTCTATCTCTACTTTCTCTTTAAACTGAATATTTCTAGTTTCATGAGGAACCTCGCTAACGCTCCCTATTTCTTCTCCAGTCCAGTCCTTACATATCAAATTAGCTAAACTAGTTTTTCCAGCATTAGGTGGGCCATAAAACCCTATTTTTAGATTATTTCTTTGCTTAAAGAGTCCTCCAAAAATCTTTTTAAGTAATTTTAGCACCATTTTCAGTTAAAAATCTCTACGTTTAATAAATCTTGCGTCTATCTGGTTCTTTTGTCTTCTTTGCAATTCCTGAAGAACTTTTTTATTTTCCCTTCCTTTAAACAAAGGTATTTCATACATTCCAGTTCTTTTACCATCAATTTTCTTAAAGGCAAAGCTTACCTGCTCCCAAGACCACCCTGTTTCAGAAAGTTTTGCTCTGGATTGTTTGTCTGACAAACCTGCCTTTCTAGAGTTGTATATAAAGTTAATAAGGTTATACAGATCATTTTTATCTTTGAATAAGTGGTTTTCATAGTTTCTTTTATACCATTCCTGAAGAAGAATATAGATTGCAAAAGCAACAAAAAGAAGACCGAGAGTCATAAAAATAAATAGTCCCCATCTGAATTTCTTACAGTCAACCGGACAATTAGAATTATTTTCTCCAGAGTTTTTATCGCAATAATTATCAGCAACACAAAGAACTTCAGTATCAAATTCCCCAAGTCTGCTTAAGATAGGAGAGATATATGCTCCAATCTCTTGAGGATTATAGTCTCCTTTAAGATAAAATTGAAAAGTTTGGCTATTTTGTCCATTAAGAGGTATATGGGAGTATCCTTCAACAACTACTTCTCTCTGTCCATAGTCAGTTTTATATTTCCCTTCTTGATTAACTGCTTTACCAATAACTAAATATGAATCAGTTCCAAAGTTCTTTTTAGGCTTAGTTTCTATTTTAAATTTAGTTATTATTGTTTCAGTGTTAGAATCGTATAATGCATCTATTTTTTGAAGAGTTAATTTAGCATCGGTATTATCGTTCATCCATCCTGTAATTCTTCTTCTCAATTCCTCCTCATTTCCAGAACTGGAACTACTTATTGACTCTATGTGCGAAACATCAACATCATCAATTCCTGCAACAAGAAGAGATTCACCACTTTGAGTAATTTTTACATTTTTTGGGATTCTTAAAGCAATTAAGTCTATCATAATCCTTTCATACTCGGTATCGTTGTTCGCAAGGCCGTATCTCCTTTCAAGGTCTTTAAGAGAATTGTTAAGGTCAACTATTCCTATTCCATTAACAATATCCTCGCTCAACCAACTTTCCAATCCATTAATATCTCTGGTCAAATTAATTATTCTGTTTTTATAATCTTGAATTGTTTTATTGCCTATAACTCTTGCATCCCCTATCAATATCTGAAATGTTCTAGTTGCATTTAATCCATCTCCTCTTTGAAGAGTAACTTCCAATTCAAACTCTCCCTGTTCTAGATATCTGTGCTTTATTTCCTTTCCATTAATACTAGCATTAGTCCCATCCCCAAATTTCCAAACAGATCTAGTGATATTTCCAGAAGCATTTGCGGCAAAATGTATCTCTTGTCCAAACGACGCAAACTTAGGTGAAACGTCAAAAGAAAAACTTCTTGAAATATTTAGCTGTTGCTCAAAAACTAACTGTCCTCCATAGTATAATTTGAAGCTCCTCTCGTTAGTATTCAAAGGGATTATAAAATCAGCCTTGCTTATGTCTACTCCTAGTTTACCAGAAGATATTTTAGCAGGTTTTAGTTCTAATCTATATAAATTATTAGTTTCAACATTTCCTTGACTAGCGCTGTAGATTAATTGAATGTTAGAAAAAACTATTTCTTGTGTCTTTCCAAATATATCTATCGGGATAGAACAACCATTTACACATTCCCCGCCGTACCTATCTGCAACATAGTCTGCAACTTTAACTCTCAA
>CAZOGX010000002.1:15058-15421 GCA_964579805.1 Candidatus Woesearchaeota archaeon
GAAAAAGCCCCATCCAAATCCCAGTTATCTAAGTTAGCAAATTCAAGAGACCTAGCAGTTATGTCATAATCTACATCAAAGCTTTGAAAATTATTAGTCCCACATATTCTGTCTTCAGTAGATGTTTCATATTTTATTTTATAATTCGCAGTATTTGAACCAGCACCAGCAGTTATACAAACAAAATAATCTTGTTGGTAAGCAGAACTATGATTGGCAGTGCATCCAAGTGACTGATAGTCATCAGAGGTCGGTTGCGGAAGAATACATTCTGCAAGATAATTGCCTCCATCAACATCATATAATCTCATTTTTAAGTCTCTTTCTCCCTGGGTGCTTTTTTTCACATTGGCTCTTAATCTA
>CAZOGX010000002.1:15431-20782 GCA_964579805.1 Candidatus Woesearchaeota archaeon
ATATGCAGGAGCTGGCGGAAGCGTTATGTTTTGACAATAAACAGCATTACTGCTTATTATAACAGAATCCGTACTATATCTTGGAGTAAAGCAACCTCTATATACTTCAGCACATGGTAAATTGGTAGGTTCGTCGCTAGTTGCATATTCTTTCCCATCACTTAAGAAATCTACGTAAATAGGAGGAGTACATGAAGCTTGGAGATTACTACTGATATTCAACTTGACTTTCTGAACAGAAGACACTTCTCTGCCAGAAAGACTAAATCCAATAGTTGTTTTGGAACTCTCATTTATCCTTATTGCTTGCACCACCTGTCCTCTAGAATAATCAGGAGTACAATCACTAGTGCTACAATTATAATCTCTTCTTATCAAAAACCCTGATTTTTTAATCAAATCAATTAAGCTGATATTGCCGTTGAAATTGCTAGTTAACTCTGTTGATCCATCAGCTGACGATAAGGAAATATTAACTATTCCAGAAATTCTTTCCCCTTCACTATACATTTTCTTTAAACCATTTCCATGATATTCTAGTCCGAGAGGCGAAAGGCTAACCGGCTCTTCACTATTTTGATTAAGTGCTACAACTGTCAAGACAAGAATAAATAACACAATCACCTCTATTTTTTTCATCTTTTTCTAAAGTATCCAACAAGAGCGTAAATAAAGGCAATACTTATTATGGAAATTATTACCTGTTGATATTCAAAGAACCCAAGTTCAAAACTGAATCTCCCGCAAGGTATTCTTACACTATCTCTCCTACATACGCTTTCATCAATATCTGGGTCGCAAGTTCCAGGATCAAAGCTATTCAAAACATAGTCAATAGTCATCCATCCATTTACACATTCACTTTGTTCATATCCGTAATTGCAAGAATAATGCCTGCATGGAGGATCATTTCTCTGACCATTATCGCCATCACAAGTTAGTTTTATTCCGCAATAATCGTCTTCTATGACTCCAGTTCCTTTCGTCTCCCAATAGCACTCCAGCGTGCGTCTTTGTCCAGGTTGACAAGTAAGATTATTTCCAGCAGGGTCTCTCTGAGCAATATTGTAAATATCTGCCTCGCAATCACCAGCATTACTATAATCTAAACACTTGGTTATCTCTCCTATAACGCACCCAATATTTCCGCCCGTTAAACTACAAACTGATCCGGAAGGACAACAATCATTTCCATTCCCAACAATATTATCTCCGCCAGAGCACCAAGCAGAGCTTACAGTCCCATGTTCATTCAGGTAGTTCCCTTCAGAATCAACTTCTATGAACTTTGTTCCGCCTGCAATACATTGACCTAATGTGTAGATTCTATTTGTATTTTCAATAAGACTCATCTGATTGTCATACTTAAGTATTAGTTCAGCAGTTTTATCGTTTCTAGCATTTGAAGCAGAGCTGTAAAATACAGAACCTTCAACCTTATTAAATCCTTCAAACTTTATCTCTTGTCCAGAATCTCTGAATGTCCAGTTGAAGTATAGTTCACCAAATCCTTTATTTAGTTCTCCAGATAAACTAATGTTGTTTACACAACTAGGCGGAGGAGAATAGGTTCTATCAGGGCAATTACCAGCAAGACAGGTTATTTGAGGATTACATGCATTTCCAGAAGAAACACTATTTACAACATAGCTGTCTTTTGCGCTATAGTCTGCTTTTCTCAAATTATTTGTATTTTCTATTACTTGCATATGGAATGGTTCTTCTATATATGCCAGCATTCCAGGGCTAGCAAGCACCAAAATAGCAATTTGCTTTTCTCTCCAAAGCCCAGAGGTATCTGTCACTCTAAGGGTTATTGTTCTCATACCAGGTTTATCAATAGGGAAAATATGAGTAAAGTTCTTTCTATTATCTGAAAATTCATTTTGTCCTAAATATTTAACATTCCATAAATAATTAAGTGCTCCTCCATCTGGATCAAATGAGTGCGACGCATCAAAATGAATTGGAAAATTAGCAAAATACATCTGCCTATGAATTGGACCAGAGATAACCGCTACTGGGGGTTCATTGCCGTCTTCATCACAGCCAACTAAAAGCCTACTGCTTTCTAGAACCCTTCCTTCTACTCTAGTCTCAAAGAAAAACTCAAGACCTCCTCCAGTGCTACAATCAAAACCTCCGTTAGCCCTAGATATTATTTCATCACTCAAAAACAATTCGTAGCTTACAAATCCTTGTTGATTAAGAACAGCATTAAATGAGCCTATCTCATCGTCAATTAAGCCATCCTCTTCCCACACATAAAATTCTACAGGGGAGTTTTCAGGAAATCCAGTAGTTTGAGAAGTCATTTTAACTGTTCTATTTACAGAAGATTCTGTTATCCTATTATTTTGCAAATCAGTCCATTCCGAATAAATTATTCCATTATTTAGTGAGCCAATTCCGCAACATACTTTCACATTTGTTTCTTGGTTATAAGAGTTAGAGCTTGCTGTTTCTATGTGGGCATTGGCAAACCAAGAAAGAGAGACTACTTCCTTAGCGTTAGATCCTAATTCGGAACATTCTCTATCTCCGGAAATAGAGGCACAGACTAAATCACCATAACAGACATTCACTGGATAATTATTTCTTTCTTTTCTTTCGGCGTGGGCATTAGTTTCAGAGAACAGGCCCAAAATTTTGTTAGTAGGAGTACATACATGAGGGTTTGTTCCACTATAAAATTCGCCAAATATTTCACTGTAGCATATCTCCACAGGATAGTTACCTGCACCATTAAATATTTCTCCGTGGGCATTAGTTTCAGAAGATAGCCTTAAGATTATGTCATCAGCACTGCAAGTTTCTCCTTGTGTTTGTTCAATTCTGCAAGTAGAACTGCACCCATCGCCATTATTTAAATTTACATCATCACACTGCTCTCCAAGCCATCTTTGTATTCTTCCATTGCCACAGACCTCAAAAGCACATTGCCAGTCACATCCATCCCCATTTAAGTTGTTACCATCATCGCATTGTTCATTAGAATCATGTATCCCATTTCCACAGGAAGGAGGCGCACATCCCGAACAGCCAGGACCTTCACAACAAGCTTCGCACATACTTTGAGGATATACACAAATTCCGTCTGGAGGAGGACAACTTTCACCTTGACAAAGACCACAACCAAAGGATTCTCCAGCACAATCTATTGCTTGATGAACTACCCCATTAACATTAACAATATCGCAATCTCCAGCAACACAGCAATTACCTAAACAACAGGAATTAGCAGGACATGTAACTTGAGAAGAAACCAAGTTAATTGAAAGTAAAATGGACATAAAAAGAAAGGACAAAAACATAATTAAAAACACGCTTCTTTTCATTCCAATCTCTAATAAAAGAACTTTATAAATATTATCGGCTACCGTTGAAAAACTTTCTTAATAGATAATATAAGATTGCTCCAAGAAGCAAGACACCTATGATAATTAGTATGTTTCTTAGAATATCAAATTTATTATATTCACCCATATTTTCATTACCTTCCTCGTCTCTTGTTTCTAAGATGCAAGTAGAACTGCACCCATCACCATTATTTAAATTTCCATCATCACACTGCTCATTGCCCTCTTTCATTCCATTTCCACATATTTGCAAGTTAGCATCAACACAGCTTCTTGCTTCTGGATAGTTTATAAGAACTAGGGTATTCCAGGTGGGTTCAAATAAATCTCCTCCTTCTATAAATTCAGAAGTATCGCAATAAACTTCCTTCCTATAATACCCGCATTCAAAAAACTCTCTTGTAGGAGGTTCAGGACAGACAGCACCTCCAAATCCAAATTCATCTGCAAAATAAACGCTACCTTCAAGAGGAAGTTTATATTCAGTAGCTTTCGTTGAACAAGAAGCAGAAATCCAGTTTCCATTTTCATCGGCATATTTAACTCCTAAACTCAAGCATTCATTTAATGGAAAGATACCAGAAGATTGAGCAGAAATTCTACATTTAGTGCAATCATTTATATCATAAAGCTCGTAATTTATAACAGAAAAAGCTGCTTGGTTATTTTCATTTTCATCGCAACAATAGACGCACTCTGAAGTTGCTTTACAGGCGCAATCAGTACAAGCCACAGTTCCTATTTCAGGCTCTTGCGCATAAACATTTATCATAAACATAAAAAATCCCAGAGCAATAAAAACAAGAGCAACTATTAATCTCATTATATAAGAAGAATAAAATAGGTTATAAACATTATTAATCGTTTATACCCTAAAGTCTCGTCTGAAGAATTTACCATAAAGAATATAAGCCCGTAAAAGAACATCATACTATGAGAGAAGAAGTATCAAGATGGTTTGAGCAATCCAAAATAGACTTAGACGGAGCAGAATATAATTTTTAAGGTAAAAAGTTTTATATTTGTGCTTTTTTTTGTCAGCAGTCGGTAGAGAAAGCTCTTAAAGCACTCTTTCTTTATGAGAAAAAGGGAGCTGTTCCACAATCGCATTCACTAATATATTTAGCATCAAATACTTCAATTCCTAAAAGCTTTCATTCTTTTTTGAGAGAATTAACCCCCAAATTTATAGATACAAGATATCCAGACGTATCTTTAGAATTACCTTCTAATATCTATGATGAAGAGAATACAGGGAGAATACTTCAAAAGTCAAAGGAGGTTCTAAAATGGGTTTATCAAAAGATAGAGAAAAAATAGCCCAGTTCGTAAGAAAAATAAAGAGAATATTCAATCCTTGTAAAGTTTTTATTTTTGGTTCAAGGGCAAGAGGAGACTTTTGGGCTCAAAGCGACTATGACTTAATCATAATTTCTGATAAATTTGAAGGAGTGGGTTGGCTAGATAGAATTTCCACTATAGTAAAACATTGGAATCTGGATTATAACCTGGATGTTATTCCTTATACTACGAAGGAATTTGAACATAAAAAGAAAGAATCATCTTTTATTCGGGAAATAGTTTTAGAAGCAAAAAAAATATAAAACTATCCCTTCACGACCGCTAAGGGCTTTAATCTTGCTACTATTTTTCCTATGCCTAATTCGTCGCTAACTCTAACTACCTCATTAACGTCTTTATATGCTTCAGGAGCTTCTTCAACAAGACCCTTTATGCTTCCACCCTCAACGTAGATATCTCTCTCTTTCAATTCATTTTTTATCTTGTCTATGTTTAGGTTTTTCACAGCATAGCTCCTACTCAATACTCTTCCGGCTCCATGAGCAGTAGAAGAAAAAGAGATTTCGGAACTTTTATTAGTTCCAACAAGGACATATGAGTAAGTCCCCATACTTCCAGGAATTAAAACAGGTTGTCCTGTTTTTTGATATTTTTTAGAGAGAATTTTCAGCAATTCTTTTGCTGCGGCTT
>CAZOGX010000002.1:20792-21953 GCA_964579805.1 Candidatus Woesearchaeota archaeon
TTGTCGCCCCCTTTCTATGAATACATAACTCTTTCATTTTTCCATTAACTTTATGTTTTTCAAATTTTGCTATATTATGAGCCACATCATATACCAACTCAAGATTATTTTTAGGAAAGAATTTTTCAAAAACTTTTTTTATTTGATAAGCAATGAGATGCCTATTTGCAAAAGCAAAGTTAGCGGAGGCATTCATAGCTCCAAGATAGTCCTGTCCGAGTTTGCTATTAATAGGAGCATATGCGAGCTCTTTATCAGGAAGATTATTTGAGCCATATTCTTTTTCCATTTTAAGGACATAGTCAGAACAAGTCTGATGTCCCAAACCTCTTGATCCTGAATGAATCAAAACGCAAATTTCTCCTTCCTTAAGATTAAATGCCTTAGCAGTTTTTTTATCAAATATTTTTTCAATTTCCTGTATTTCAAGAAAATGATTTCCAGCCCCGAGAGTTCCTAATTGGTTTCTTCCTCTACCTCTTGCCTTAGCACTTACCTTTGAAGGTTCAGCTCCTTCTATGCAACCATTACTCTCACAATTTTCTATATCAGTCTTATCTCCAATTCCTTTTTTGACAAAATATTCTACTCCTTCTTTTAATATCTCATCAACTTCTCTATCAGTAAATTTGAACTCGCCATTAATACCAACACCAGAAGGAACTTTCTTTTTAATTTCCTTAGTTACCTCTTTCCTCTTTTTTAAAAACTCTTCTTTTTTTAGGTCAGAAGAAAGAAGTCTGACACCACAATTTATATCGTAGCCAATTCCTCCCGGAGAGACAATACCTTTTTCTGCATCAAAGGCAGCGACTCCTCCGACTGGAAATCCATAACCCTGATGAGTATCAGGCATAGCCATAGCATAACCAACTATTCCAGGAAGCATAGCCATATTTTTTATTTGTTCAAGAGTCTTGTCTTCCTGAATTTTTTCCATAATATTTTCAGATGCAAATATCCTTCCAGGAACATTCATCTTTCCTTCTTTAGGAATTTCCCATATGTTTTTACCAGACTTAATGACTTTCGGAACCATTCAATATTTCAAATAACAAAGCGATTTAAATCTTGCTAATTATCCTCTATCTAAGTCTATGCCCTAGACTATAATGCTGTCTGTGTGGAGGCAATCTTCTGTAAATAACTATTGAGATTATT
>CAZOGX010000003.1:0-3992 GCA_964579805.1 Candidatus Woesearchaeota archaeon
ACTCAAGCTCTTTATCTACATCACTTACAGACTTAAAGCCCTCTTTTGTCATTGAAATGTCTGCCATCTTCTAACCACACCTAACAGATTTATAAGCATTGTTATACAGAAAGACTGACGGAGAATTATTTAGCACTTTCTTCAGGATGGGAAACATTTTTTTTATCAACTTCTTTAATTTCTTCAAAAACTAATTCTTTTCCCACTAAACTCTTGAACTTTTCAGAATATATCTCTATGAAGTAGCCTAGATGTTTTGGGCCTTTGACTAATATTTTATCTGAAACCACATACTCTGGGATGTTCCTAAAAAAGAATTTAAAAAGAGACTCTATTTTTTCATTTTCGTTATCAACTATTCTAACTATTTTAAATTTATAATCTAGGTCTTTTCCTGAAAGAGGATTATTGAAATCTGTAATTACTCTTGCTCCAGATACTGCTATTACCCTCACTAAATAATTGTCCATATAGAAAACCGCTCCTGGAACCGGATTTATTTTGTGATTTGAAAAAACTGACAATTGAAGTGTTTTTACGAGCTCTTTTCTTCTCGGTCCGAAAGCATCTTTGTGATTTATGTGAACCTCATACTCTTTTCCCAACTCTTTTTCTTCTAATGCTCTATCTAGACCTTTAACAACCATGCTTTCTCCAATAACTGCAATTATCTTTTCTGCCTTGGCTGATGAATCTAGTTTTTTTAGTTCTTGATCTACGTTTGAATCAAAGACAGTTCCGTTATGGTATCCTGTGAACTCTAGCTCTACAAAATCGCCTTTCTTTGTTTTTTCCATTTTACACAATCAGATAGATAGTTTAAAAACATTTTTAGCCCTCTTCTCTTAGGCTAAATCCATTCTAGTAGGAATATCTGATAAAAGTCCTGATACTGCTAAGCCATAATCTCTGTTGAATGGATCGTGCAAAAAGATATATCCTCTCGTGTATCTTCTATTTTCTGGAAGTATTAAATGACTCTCAGAGGTTGCTTCTATTCTCCTCTTTAGAAAAATGACAGAAGCACATATACTATTTGCTCCGATTTCACTATCTCCATAATATAAGATTTTTTCTTGAGATCCAGGATTTTTTATCCTTATCACGTTTTGTGGAATATTAAGTCCGCAAAAAGCTAAAACTTCATCTATTCTTCTTGAAATCTGCTCTCTCTTTTCTCTAGGAGCTGTTATTCTTAGTCCAGAAATCATCTTTCCCTATCAAAGGCAAGTTTTATAAACGTTTTTAATTTGAAGGAAGTATGGTTTTGAAATTGATTGAGGCAACTGGAGCTAAACCTGGGACAACCATTTTAATTGATGGGGATGCTTATACCGTTAGGAGCAATGATATAAGTAAAACAGGAAAACACGGAGCTAGCAAGTGCAGGATAGAGGCTGTTGGAGTGATAGTAGACAGGAAGAAGATAGTTGCTGTTCCTGGAAGCGAAAGATTTGAAGTTCCTATGGTAGATAAAAGAAAGGCTCAAGTTTTGAGCGTGTCTGAAAACTCTGCAAGTGTAATGGATTTAGAAAACTTTGAAACTATAGACATCCCGATTAATGAAGAAATAAAAGCAGATGTGAAAGAAGAGCTTCAGGTTGAATATTGGGACATTGAGGGTAAAAAATGCATAATGAGGGTCCTATCTTAAAATGGCTACCAGAATACCTGCTGCGAGTATAAGGTTATTTAGAAATATTTTTGTTTGCAAAGATTGCGGACAGAAGATAAGAGCTGATTCTCTTAGAGTTATAAGCAAGTCAGTCAAATGTAGAAGATGCGGTAGAAAAAGTTTCAGACCTATAAAGTCTAAAAAGAAATAAACATTAGAACCATTTAAAAGGGTTAGTTAACTTAATAAAAAAGAGGAATAAACATGGCCAGCTTTGTATTTTACGATTTAACTTTTTTGGTGATTTTCACATTACTAGTTATAATCTTCTTATATAGACGAAGAAGTAATTTGAAGAGGCAAGGACTTCTATATCTTTACAGAACAAAAGTAGGTATAAAAATAATGGACTGGACTGTTAAAAAGTTCGGTAAATTTTTGAAACCATTTGAATATATCGTTCTAGCTTCAGGATATATATTAATGGCCGTAATGATATACTTGCTGGCGAGATTCACTTACATTTACACTAAGTTTGATGTTGCGAGAGAAATAAAGATTCCTCCTGTGCTTCCACTTTTCCCATACGCTACTGATTTATTTAAAGTAGATTTTCTTCCTCCGTTTTATTTTACATATTGGATAATAATCATTGCAATAATAGCCATTTCCCATGAATTTGCACACGGAATATTTGCTAGACTTCACAAGATAAAAGTTCATTCTACAGGTTTCGGATTTTTAGGTCCTTTCCTTGCTGCATTTGTAGAGCCTGATGAAAAACAGATGCAAAAAGCAAGTAAGAAAAATCAACTTTCAGTTCTTGCAGCGGGAACTTTCGCTAATGTGTTGATGACCATATTATTTGGAGCAATTATGGCTGTCTTTTTTGCACTTAGCTTTTCTCCAGCAGGAATAAACTTTAATGTCTATCCTCAAGCGGTTATTAATGTCTCATTGATAACGATGGTTGCGAATAATTCCGTTACTGAAACAAATCAGATTCCTTTATTTATACAAGAAGGGTTAAATCCGATTGTCGTAGAGGGGAACAGATATCTTATTCCTAAAGAAAATTTACTGACTGCTATTGAAAATGGTTTTGAAGAAATAGTTGTTTTCCAGGATGCTCCAGCAATTAGAAATAACTTGAAGGGTCCTATTCTTTCTATAAATGAAAAGCAAATTACTAGTCAAGAAATACTTAGAGAAGAACTTGGAAATTATTTTCCGGGTGATAGGATATCGATAACTACTTTGGATGAAAATGGAAACAGAGTTGAAAGTGAAATATCTCTGGATGAAAAAGATGGGCGTGCATATCTCGGAGTTGGTTTTAGCCTTCCGTCACAAGAAGGAGTTTCAGGATTTATCTATAAATTAGTATCAAAAATAAAAGACCCAGTTATTTATTATGAGCCTAATTACGATGGTAATTTCGCATGGTTTGTTTACAATCTTCTTTGGTGGACTGTATTGATAAATATAAGTGTTGCTTTGATAAACATGCTTCCAGTAGGAATATTTGATGGCGGAAGATTCTTCTATCTTACTCTTTGGGGAATAACAGGAAACGAAAAATTCGGAAAAGTAGCGTTTAAAATCGCAACTTGGTTAATCCTAGCAGTATTGGTCTGGGTCATGCTTGTTTGGGGTTTTGCTTTTTTTTAGCTCTTAATTAATCCATTCAAGTCCGTTTTTTGTAAATACCACTAATCTTATTCCAACCGGTATTGATAGTAGTGCGGAGATAAGAGCCATATGTTCTTTTCCATTTCCTGAAGCTATAGATAAATTTGCATCAAAACCTGAAAACTTTGGCTTCAATTTAGAGATGAGTTCATTTTTTAATTCAACTAGTGGTTTTGAGCTATCAATTATTATTTCTTCTGCATCTTTAGGAGAAATGTAATTTACTCCGCTGTTTTTAACTAAAATTATTTTATCCCATTCGCCATGGTTAATTAATCCAGTTACCTGTCCGTGTGTTTCTTTGTCGTTTCCAAGAAAAGCTACAAGTTCCATTTTATCTATGAAAGAGGCAGATTTATAATCATTATTGTTCTTTTAAGAATATGGCTAGAGATTTACCATTGACAGAAATAACCCTTAGAAAATATGAAAGACCTTACGATGCTTCTAAAAGAGAAGTGATAAGGAAGGTTTGCTTATCTATTGGTTTGTTGCAACCAGGGGATTCTAGAGACGTTATTGTAGATATTCTTCTTTGTCTTGAAGATGCTAGAAAAGAGAGAAAAGAACTTACGAGTATGCAAATTCAAGAAATAGTCGGTAAAATCAGGAAGGAACATTCTCTAGAGGACAAGGGACTTGCAGAAAGTAATGTGCGAAGGCAATTGAAAAGATTGCGAGATTT
>CAZOGX010000003.1:4002-9254 GCA_964579805.1 Candidatus Woesearchaeota archaeon
TTTAATGCTTGTTGATAAAAACAGCAATCTATACAGACTTTCGGAATTTGAACCGCTTTCGCATATTTTTGAAAAGAAGATTGAGCAGTTTCTTATTCCCCAGACTATTGATAGGATTAAGGAATATTTGGGACATTTGGAGAAATAGTTGTCATGAGAGGAATCCATCATATATTAACTCATATTTTAATACTTGTTATTTTTATCACTTTATATATCTCATTTGGTTTTTCATTTACCACTACCTCAATATCTTTTTGGACTTGGGCAATTGGAACATATTTATTCTTAGTAGGCTCGATACTTCCAGATTCTGATAGCAATAACAAGGGTTCTTTGATTTTTACATTTATCCCATTCATAACCAGAAAACTTAATGCGAAAAGAGACAATAACCTCTTTTATTCGGTGGGCGTTATATTTGGAATTTTGGCTCTTCCTATGGCTTTTATAACAAACCTGCTTGAAAAGCCTATTTCAATAATTACAAAAAGAAAAATAGGACATCGGGAATCATTGCATACTATCCTAGGAGTATTTTTGACTTCTTTATTTTGGGCAATCACTCTTTTAATTCTATATCTATGGATTTCTTCAGAACAAATCTCTATAGTCTCAACCTTCTTTTTCTGGCTCATAATTTTATTTTTCAGCCAGTTTCTTCATTTGCTTGAAGACTTTCTTTTTGGACTAAAGATTAAGATAAAATAACACTAAAATTCATAAACCTTAAATACTACTTAATACTACTTAGCGATATGGAAAACATAAGTCTGAAGCTTGAAAGGAACTTCTTATTAGCTATAGAGAAAATTATGAAAAAACATAATTATATGACTAAAACGGAATTTATCAGGGAGTCAATAAGGGATAAAATAAGAAAGTTGGAGGAGAAAGAGATAACTGAAGACAGGGATATGATGAATCAAATTATTGCAAGTGAAAAAAATATTAAAAAGGGCAAGATGAAAAGACTAAAATATTAGTATATTTTATGAGTCCCTACCGCTTCAATGATTATCGTTTTATTTTTTTCATCTATGGCATAAATTGCCCGTATATTAGAACCAAGCCAACAAGCCCATTTCCCTAATAGTCTGCCATGTAATTTATGCGCCCCATTAGATTTGTAAGGATTATTTCTTAATCTGTCAAGTTTATCTTTAATATCTTTTCTTGATATTAAATAAGTTTTAAGTCTTTTTTCAGTTTTAGTATTGGCAGTAAATATATAGTACATTAGTTTTTCTAAGGTGTTCATGTTTAAAAAACTTAAATTTCTTCCAGAAAGGTTTAAAAAGCTAAAATATCTCGGAAAGATAACCAATATAACTACTTCCAGAAACCTTCGTTTTCTGAAGATGGCTGGTATAAAGTAGGAGGTTGCAGGAAACAATATGGAATTGAAGCAAGCAATAGCAGAACTTAGAAAAGAAGACAGTAAGAAGAAATTTGTCCAGTCTGTAGATTTAATTGTCAATCTAAAAGGAATTGACGTCAAAAGAGATAATGTTAATGCCGTTATTCCTATCCCTCATAAAATTAAAGATAAAAAAGTTTGTGGATTTTTAACCGAAAAAAACGAGCTTGTTAAAACAGTTACAAAGGCCGAATTTGATAAATATAAACTGGTTAATGAATTTGACTTTTTTATCTCTCACTCTTCATTAATGCCGTCTGTAGCTACTACATTTGGAAAAGTGTTAGGTCCTGTTGGGAAAATGCCTACGCCTCAATTAGGAATAGTCATGCAAGAAACTCCTGAATCGATAAGAGCCTTACTTGCTAAAATAGACAAGTCCGTTAAGATAAAAATGAAGGAAGCAAGCATCAAAATTTCAGTTGGGAAGGAAAGCATGAAGGATGAAGAACTTATCGCTAACATTAAGGCAGTTTATGAGGGAATTGTTAATGCCCTACCTACAAAGAGAGAGAACATTAAGAACGTTAAAGTGAAACTTACCATGAGTAAACCTATAGGAGTAGAGATAAAATGAGAGACACAAAGAAAGTCCATGTTTCATCTGAAAAGAAAGCGTTGGTTAAACAGATAGCTGAAGGTCTAACTAAATCAAGGACCGTTCTTCTTGCCTCTTGTAAGGGTCTTCCTGGAAAACAGTTTCATGAAATAAAGAAAAAATTTAGAGGTAAAGCTGATATGAAAGTTGCTAAAAAAACAATTATTTTGAGAGCCATAGACCAAGTTGAAAAAGGAGCTATAAAAAATCTGAAAAGTTTAGTGAGTGCGGACTGCGTTCTTCTTTTTTCTGACATTGAACCTTTTGAATTATCTGGTATGCTTACTGAAAGCCAGAGTTCAAGAAAAGCCAAAACTGGAGACATAGCTCCTGAAGATCTAGCTATTGAGCCAGGGCCTACTGATTTGCCTCCCGGACCTGCAATCTCTGAACTTTCTGGTGTTGGATTGAAAGTCGCCGTTAAAGAAGGAAAACTGGAAATTATAAAGGGAGCTATAGTAGTTAAAGCTGGAGAAGAAATTAAGGCTAATGTCGCAGCAGTTTTAAGCAAATTGAACGTTTCGCCAATAAAAGTAGGTTTTATACCTTTAGCTGCTTATGATTCTAAAGATGATGCAGTTTATACTAATATAGTGATAGACAAAGAAGGAACTCTAGATTCCTTAAGAGAAATGATAAAGAAAGCATTAGGATTTGCTGTAAATATCAATTATCCTACTGAACAAACAGTAAAATACTTTATTGCTAAAGCTGGAAGAGAAGAAAAGGTAATTTCCAAAATATTTGAAAACGCTCAAACAAGTATAAAGGAGGGTCAATAATGGAATACATATATGCAGCTTTGCTTTTGCATAAATTAGGGCAACCTGTTAATGAAGAACATATAAAGAAGGTTGTTCATGCGGCTGGAGCACAAGTAGATGAATCAAAAGTGAAAACTTTAGTTGCTAGTCTTCAGGGCGTAGATATCGCTAAAGAACTTGAAAACTCTAATATTGCGGTTGCAGCACCATCAGCATCTGCTGAAGTGGCTGGAGAAGCGAAGAAGGAAGAGAAGAAAGAAGAAGAAAAGCCTGTTGAGTCAGCAGCGGGATTAGCATCGCTCTTCGGATAAGTTTATTTTAATTTTTATATCTGAAGAGATTTTTATAGTTTATACTCTACTCAAGAAGATAGAACTTGCTTCGCAGAGATTTCTATTTCTGGAATTCTATCAAGGCCCATAAGTTCAGAGAGATTTACCCATTTATAGTCTTGAAATTCTTCTGAAAGTTTTACTTCTGTATTTTTTGCCCTTACAAGAAAATTAAGGCCTACAACATTATTACCATCTGGTTTAACAAAAGTATAATCTTGCAATAATTCCTTATAATCTTCAATTTCTATCCCTACCTCTTCTAGGATTTCTCTCTTTAGGGCTTGCATAATCGTCTCTCCTTTTTCCACTTTTCCCCCAGGATATGCCCATTTTCCTGCATAAGCTATTTCGTTTGCTCCTCTTTTTACAACAAGGATCTTATTATACTGGTTTTTTATTATTGCCGTGACAGCAACTAGGTGTTTTTTGTTTTCCATATTGCAACTCAATAAAGATGAAATATAAAAAATATGTGGTTTTACAGAGAAAATAATCTAATTTGAAAGAATGCAAACTAAACAAGTCCATTTAAGACTTTCAAGTAGTTATAAAAGTATAAAAAAGAAATTACCTAAAATCTGTATGAGTAAAGAAGAAAAACTCGCTTTATTTCTTGGAATGTTGTGTGGTGATGGTTGGTTATCTATAAAAAATAATGGTGACGGCTATCGAAATTATCCAATAGAATTTTGTAACGATGATAAAAATGTTGTTATTTTGTTTGGTGATTTATTTTACGAATTATATGGACTTAGAGGAAGGATAAATTCAAGACAAAGACCAAATAGAAAATTAATTTGGAATTTTCTTAAATATTCTGTTAAAGTCTATAAAGAGTTGAGAGAACTTGGTTTTCCAGAAGGTGTTAAAAGAGATATCTTAAGAGTTCCAGAGATTATCCAAAATGGAAGTTTAAAACATAAACTTGCATTTATATATGGAGTTATAATAACTGATGGTTATTCTACTGATAAATTAATAAGGTTTCATATGGGCAGTAAATTGTTTTTAGAAGATTTATCTATATTAATATCTTCTATTATAGGTATAGAAAAACCTATCAAAGAATTCGCTCAAAGAGAAAGATTCAAGTCCTATCAGTTATATTTAAATAAGAAAGAAAAGAATTTGTTGTTGGGTATGATGCCTAAAAATGCCGCTGTGCGACAATGGTACTCGGACGGTCTTGAGAACCGTTTTCCTTCGGGATATCCCGGTTCGATTCCGGGCAGCGGCGTTTTACAAAAATGATAGAAGTAGAATTACGAGGTAAATTACCTCATTTTGATAAAACTTTGAAAAAATTTGAAGAAATTGGTGAATTTGTTAAGAAAAAGAAGAGAGTTTCTATGATTTATTACAGAGATGAAGTTCCTAAAGATGCAAGAGATGTAAAAGATGAGCTTGTTGATTTGAGATTAAGAGTTACTAATGGTAAAGCAGAGTTAGTCCTTAAACATGGGGACTGGGGAGCTGAAGAAAATAGGAAAGAAATAGGAATTCCCATAAAATTAGAAGATTTTGAAAAATATGTTGAATTACTTAAGTGTCTTGGTTGGTTTAGGGGGCTTATAGCTTCCACGAAGTCTTATGTTTTTAATTATAAAAAAATAGAGTTTGCTCTTGTTAAAATAGATACGGGGCACACTTATTTTGAAGCAGAGATGATGGCTGAAAAACAAGAACTTGCTGAAGAAAAGAAAATACATATTAGAAATGTCTGTAAGGAACTTGGGCTTGAGATTTATAATGAAGAAGAGTTTATTGAACTTATCAATGAGCTTAATAGTCACGAATCAAGAAAATTTAATCTGGAAAAAGAGGATTTTACAAGCATCAGAAAAAGGTATTCTGAATTTTTCAAATGATGAAGAATGATGCTATAATTATTTTATATGACAAAGAAAAGAAGATTCTTCTACAATATAGAGGCTCTAATGCTCCAAATGTTAAAAATAAATGGAGTTTCTTTGGTGGAGGAATAGAATCTGGGGAGAGTCCAAGGCAAGGTGTTGAAAGAGAGACATTAGAAGAGTTAAATTATAAGCTGACTGATCCTAAGTTGATTTTTACCTTAGACTATGATTTTGGATTTAAAAAAGGAAAAAAATATTGTTTTGTTGAAAAATATGATG
>CAZOGX010000003.1:9264-19369 GCA_964579805.1 Candidatus Woesearchaeota archaeon
TTCTTGGTGAGGGAGAAGATTTAAGGTGGTTCTCATTTGAAGAGCTAGAAAATCTTGAAGACTTACAAGACTTGTGTAGGATATTTATTGAAAAAGTTAAAGAATACCTAAACGCGTAAAATAACTCATATAACACTACCTAAATAGTTATATACCTTATTTTACTCGCTGAATTATGGGTCTGTTCAAGATATTTATTTTCTTGCCTGTTCTTTTGTTTCTAGCTGGTTTTGCCTATGCGGGGGAATGTATTGAAGTTGCAACGCCTCAAGATTTGAATAATGTAAGAAATAACTTGGGTGCTTGTTATGTGCAAACTGCAAATATAGACTTGCAAAGCTATAATAATTTCTTACCTATTGGTAATGAGGGAGGGTTTAACTTTGAATTTGTTGGTTCTTACGATGGTCGAGGTTATAAAATAATCAATCTTAAGATTATTGATAGAACTTCTTTTAATACTGGTTTATTTAGGAAGGCATTTGGTTCTGAAATAAAAAACATTGTTTTTGAAAATGCAGATATCATTGGAGGTAGCAGAGTAGGAACTTTGGCCGGAGTAGCTATTTTATCAAACATGGAGAATATCACTGTTTACAATACAGAAATTGCAGGGAAAGATTTTATTGGAGGGGTTGTTGGTACGATGGAGCAAAGCAGTGCTGATAAACTTGGATTTGTTAATGGTTATATTAAGAATAGACCAAATTTTGGAGGCGCACTTATTGGAGGGGTTGTTGGTAATGCTATAAATACTATGATTAAGAATTCTTATATGTTAAATAGCTCTTTAGTGAGCGATAGTGAAGAAGTATCTAGTGGGCAAAGTGGAGGCATAGCAGGAGATATTGATCACTCAACTATAAAAGATTCTTATTCTCAAGGATATATAAGAAGTGATGGTGCTGCTGGGGGAATTGTTGCTATATCATCAGACTCTTTAATAGAAAACTCTGCGAATCTCTGCCCATTGCTTGATAATTCTATTGATTTAGAAGAACTTGGCAAATCACCAGAAGAATTTACCCAATGTTTTGTTAGGGGTGGAGAAAGTGCTGGGGGAATTGTTGCATGGGCAAGTGATACAACCCTCAAGAAAGTCTCGTCAAAAAGTCTAGTCTTTGGTCATATCGACAGTCCGCAGAACAGTTTTGGAGGGATTGCAGGTTTCTTTGGAGGGAAGATAATAAATAGTTATTCTCAAGGAATTGTAATTGGTGTAAAAAGGGTTGGAGGATTAGTAGGTTTTGCTTCAGGTGGATCTAATTCAATTATAAAAGATTCTTACTCTACTGGAATAGTATATTCTTCAGGTCCATTGGTTGGAGGATGAATTGCCGACAATCAAAATTTTGAAGTTGTTAATTCTTATTGGGACATTTGGTCTTCAGGGCAAACAAAGAGTTCTGGTGGAGAAGGTAGAACTACAAAACAGATGGTTGAGAATCCTAGAAATAATTACACCTATGTCGGATGGAACTTCAAAACAATATGGTCGCAAACTGCTGATTCATATCCCGTCCTGATTTAGAGCTTAACCAAACAATCTCTTCCAGAAAGATTGTTTTTCTGGCTGGACATTTTGAGCCAGGTCTTTTGCCTCAACTAACTCATAAGAAATTTTAGGTTTTGCTATTGATGAAGAACTATCTCTGTTCATTTCTTCCTCTGCTCTTTTGAATGCCTTTTCTATTTCAAGTTTAGAATGCCCTTGGTTTACTAAAGCCCATCTAAGAGAATCTTTTGAGTAACCCTTTGAAAGATTGTTTTTAACGTATTTGACTAAGTTAAATAAGTAGTCTGCATCCTTTTTCATTATTCAAGATATAAGGAAGAGTATAAAAATTATTCTATGCTATAGTGATAGGTTTGAATTCATTGAAAAAGTCAACAGCTTCTCTTAGTTTTCTTTGGGATTCTGCATAAACTACGAGCAAATTATCTCCTTTTTTCACCTTTTCATTTTTATGAACGAAAAGGTAAATTCCTGAAGACTTGTCAGACGGACATCCAGCAAGTCTAGCAGTGTAGTTTATCCCTTTATTGTCTATTTTCTTTATCTTTCCTGAATGCGATGATTTTATTGTGCGTGAAAATTTTGCTAAAGGCAGAACGGAGATTTTTCCGCCTTGGGCGTTTATTATTTCTTCAAACTTTTTGTATGCTTTTCCAGAATTTAGTATTTCGTGAGCGACTAATCTGCCTTTACCTCTTTTAGCTTTTCCAGCAATTTCAAGCAACAACCCTGCTAGATAAACTGACTTTTTTTCAAGATCTTTCGGACCATTCTCTCTTCTTAATATAGAAAGAACATCTCTCATCTCTAATACTGGACCTATTCCGTTTCCTATTGGCTGACTACCATCTGTTAAAGCAACAGTTATTTCTAAGCCAAGCATTTTTCCAAGAAGAATGAAACGTTTTTTCAGCCTTGTAGCTTCCTTTTTAGAAACTTTAGCTCCATCTCCATAAGGTATATCTATCAAAACATATTTGCTTCCTGCTGAAAGTTTCTTTGAAAGAATTGAGGCTAAAAGTTGAGGTTCTGGATCTATATTTAAAATCTTTTCAATCTGGATTATTTTATCATCTGCCGGTGCTAGACCTAAGGAACCACCCCATACAAGACAAGCATTCGTTTTTTTGACAATTTCTTTCATTTCTTTCAGTGAAAAATCAACCCTTGCAAGCGTTTCTATAACGTCTGCTGTGCCTGCGGCAGAAGTTATTGCTCTTGAAGAGGTTTTAGGCATAGTTATTCCAGCAGAAGCACAAATTGAAACTACTATAGGTGTTGTTCTATTGTTAGGTATTCCCCCAATACTGTGTTTGTCAGCTACAAAATTTCCATTCCATGAAAGATGTTTACCGGTTTCAAATATTGCTTCAGTTAGATATTTAGTTTCTTTTAGGTCCATACCGCAATGATAGACGCCAGAAACAAAATAAGCGATTTCCGCTTCTGTTAATTTGTCTTCAACTATGTCTGAAATTATTCTCACTAACTGCTGTTTAGTATATGGTTCACACTTCAAAGCAGATTGAATAAATTTTGAACTTTTTGGTTTTTCCGTAGGTTCAATATCTAAATATTCTCTACCTGAAACATCTAAATCTTTTATTAAATCCTGCGAAAGAGCTATTTCTCCTTGCTTAATAAATCCTGAAACTATGTCTACTACAGCAATTTCGTAGCGACTATTTTTCCAAATTTTAACTCTGTCTGCGATGTGAAGATGTAGTTTTTCTGCATCTTTTTCGTGTATAAATGCGATAGGCTTACCAGCCTGTAATTTAAAAGATTTAAGTTTCAACCTCATTAATGGTTAAAGTTAATTGGTTAATTTAAATGTTATTCCGAATCAAACATATCAGAAAGAGTCCTTTCTTTGTAAGCTCTAAGGAATAAAACTAGATAAGATAATATAAGAGGACCTAGTAAAATTCCTAATATTCCTATGAATAAAAGACCTCCAATCATTCCGACAAGGACTACTACTGGAGAACTTCCAGTTTTTCTGGCGACGATATAAGGTCTTAATATGTTGTCTATTGTTGAAACGAAAAGTACGCTATATAGTGCAAATCCTATTCCTAATCCCGGGTGTCCGGATGCGAATAAATAAATTGTTGCTGGAATCCAAATTATCCAAGGACCCACCATTGGGAGTATGGAGAAAAACATCGCAAAGATAGTTAAAAGTAGAGCTTGAGGAACTCCAAATACAAGTAATCCGATACCTGTAGCTATTCCTTGAATTAATCCTACGATTATATAACCAAAAACAATTGAAGAAGTTATTCCCTTAAACTGTTCAACTAAAACTTTTTCCTTTTCCTTTTTCATTGGAGAGAGACCTGAAACAAACTCTCCTAGTTTTTTATGATCTCTAAGTGTAAAGAAAAAAACAAATAAGATAACTGCAAAATGTAACAGAGCGTTTGGTAAATTCACTAAGAAACTGGTTAGAGCGCTTAGAGAAGAGGTAGTTATCTTCCCTATAAAGCTGTAAACTATACTTACTACTTCTATTCTAAATTGTTCAGATGCCCCTGGAAAAAGAGTTGAGATGAATCCTGAAACATCTAATGTTTGCGTAAAGGCAAAAACGTTAAATGCTTGTTGAACTATTAGAGGTATTAAAAACCAAAGAGGAATAAATAAAACGATTACTATTAAAACACATATTGCTAATGCCGAAGTGTTCCCTTCTTTAAAAATTTTGAAAACTCTTCTATATACTGGGATGAGAGCATATGCAAGAATCAAACCGGTTATTATTGATAAGATAATTGGTTTTAATACAAAGAAAGCTAATACCAAGAGAAACAATATTAGCGAAATGACTGATAATTTTCTTATGTCTTTATTTGTTAGGGCCATAATATAATGTAGTTTATCAGGCTTATAAATCTTAATCTTTATAAATCAAGCTTTCCAGTTTAAGACATGGATTTTTTTATAAAAAAAATATTTGATGGAAAAGATGACGATGTTTTTGTTCACTTACAATTCCAAAAATATAGCAGGGGGGAGTTTAGAGATAAGGCATTAGTTAAAGCGAAAAACTCTAAAGGCCTGTATAGTATTTCTACAACAGCTGAATATGCTAACGAGTTAGTAAGAGCTGTTGCTGAAAAGCTGACAAAAAAAACTAAAGTTGAGGGAGTAGTTGTTTCTACCATGGACTTGAAAAACCAGTTAAAATTTAGCGATATAAAACAATTTATGGGAGTCAAACAATATAAAATAAATACTGAAATGGATTCTCAAGAAATAATTAATTTATGCGATAAATTTCCTTCTTGTTTTATAGCTCTTTCGTTTACTACCGAGGACGGCACAGAATTAAAAATAAAGCAGAAGGCGCCTAAGTCTGCTAAACCTTCAACAAAAACAGATGAAAAACCTCCTGTAGATTTTTGCAAAATTAAAACTTCTGACAAGAAGTTTGTTAAAAACCTACTATTTGACTTAGACGTGGATAATTTCAAAAATGTGGAAATAGACCATGACTTTATTATAGAGGATATAGAAGTAGATTATAGTATTAAGGATCCTAAGGAAATGAGAGAGAAGGCTAAAAGAAAGGGAAAGGTAGTGAGAAAAATAGACATTGACGGAAAAAAGGAAATTAAAGAAAAAAGATTTATTGCTTGAACTTTGATTATCTTGTTTTATTAGAGTAAGATTTAAATACCTAATTTTCACACAATTTGGATACGGTAGTGGATTTAGATAATTGGTCTGATAAACCAAACTAAACAAGGAAAGAGTTGCGTCCTGATTAAGATGAGAATAATATGCCAAAACTTAGCAGACCGAGACATGGTAGTTTGCAGTTCTACCCTAGAAAAAGGGCGAACAAAGCTATTCCTAGAGTGAACTGGGATCCAGTATTGGATAATGTAAAAGAAGAAGGTGTTCTTGGAATTATAGGTTATAAGGTTGGGATGGCTTCTGTGATGGTTAAAGATGATACTCCTAATTCTATGAGCAAGGGTAAAAAGAAGGTAATTCCAGCGACTGTTTTGGAAATCCCTAATATGAAAATATTTTCAGTAAGGTTTTATAATAATGGAAAAGTGATGAATGAAGTTATTGTCTCAAACGATAAAGAACTTAAAAGAAAACTAAAGGTGAGTAAGGCGGTTAAGGATTCTTCTGATTTTGATAAAATTAAGAATTATGATGATATCAGGGTTATTATTTATAGTGTTCCTAGACAAAATAATATTAAAAAAACTCCTGATTTAACTGAAATAGGTGTTAAATCTAAAGATAAGCTCTCGCTTGTTAAAAGTTTAGTTGGAAAAGAAATTTCAATGAATGAAATAATGAAGTGGGGACTTGTTGATGTTAGGGGATTAACAAAGGGAAAAGGTCTTCAAGGCCCGGTTAGAAGGTTTGGGATAACTCTTAAACAACATAAATCTGAGAAAGGAGTTAGAAGACCTGGAAGCTTGGGTCCTTGGCATCCAAACTATGTCACATTTAGAACTCCTATGGCTGGTCAATTAGGAATGTTCACTAGAACTCATTATAACCTAAAAGTTTTGACTTATGGAGATATTAAAGAAAAAGATATCAACCCTAGTTCTGGGTTTAGAAATTATGGCAAAGTCAACGGCAATTATATCCTTTTGGCTGGCAGTGTTCAAGGCCCTCAAAAAAGACAGATACTTATTACTCCTTCATTACGCCCTAGTAAAAAACAAGCAGTCAAAAAATATGAATTTTTGGAGGTGTTAAAGTGAAAGCACAAGTTTATAGTTTAGCTGGAATCAAAAAAGGGGAGATTCTCCTTCCTAAATCATTTAGCCAGAGGATAAGAGAAGACATAGTCTTGAAATATTTTGAAGCTGAAAAGATAAGTCAGCCTTATTCGGCTGCTCCTGAAGCTGGAAGAAGACATTCTGCTGCTGGAACTATTTCTCACAAAAGACATGACTGGAAAGGTCATTACGGACAAGGAAGATCAAGAGCTCCAAGAAAAACAATGTGGAGGAGAGGAACTAACTTCTATTGGGTTGGTGCTGAAGTTTCAGGAGCTAGAGGTGGAAGAAAGGCTCATGCTCCGGAATTAAACAAAAGTTTTCCTAAATTAAATAAGAAAGAAAAAATATTGGCCTTAAATTCGTGCCTTGCTGCTACAATGAGCAAAGAACATATTATTAAGAGATATTCAGGAATTTCTGATTTTGAAAATAAGATGCCTATAATTATTGAGTTTGGATCTGAAAAATTAAAAACTAAAAGTTTTATAGATTTAGTTAAAAAGATACTTGGAGAAAATTACGAGATTGCTTTCAAGAAAAAGAGGGTAAGGTCTGGAAGAGGAAAAACACGAGGTAGAAAGTATAAGAGTAATGCGGGTCTTTTACTAGTTAAAGCAGAGAAAGAAAAAATTAAATTAAATGGGATAGATTTAGTCAGTCTTAGTGATTTAAAAGTTTCTGACTTATACCCTCTTGGAAGAATTACTTTTTACACAGAGGAAGCTATTAAAGAAATGGGGGCTAAAAATGATTCTTAAACCCGTAACTTCTGAAAAAGCAGTTAGAATGATTGATTTGGATAATACTCTAATTTTTGAAACTGGAAGAAAATCAAATAGGTCTGAAATAAAGGCTGAAGTTGAAAGTATTTTTGGTGTTAAAGTAGAAAATGTAAGAACATTAATAAAGTACAACAAGAAAATTGCATATGTCAGACTAGCAAAGGCTAATCCTGCAATTGACGTTGCGACTAAGTTGGGAATGATTTAAAATGGGTAAGAGAATAATAGCACAGGCGAGAGGAAAAGGAAGCTTAACTTATCAAGCTAGAAAGAAGGCTTTCGTTTACAGAGTAGGGTATCCAATAAAACAAGGCGAAGCTAAGGTAATTGAGATATTCCACTCTGCAGCACATTCAGCACCTTTAATGAAAGGAAAAATATCTGATGAAATTTTCTATAATGTTGCTGTGAATGGGTTATCTGAAGGAGATAACATGTTCATTGGAGGAACTGATATGAAAGAAGGAAATGTTATAGAAGTTAAAAATATTCCTCTGGGAACGAGAGTTTTCAACATAGAAAAGAATCCTGGAGATGGGGGAAAGATTATAAGAACTTCTGGAAGTAGTGCAGTAATAAATAAAAAATATGATTTTGGCAAGGTTGGAATAATTATGCCTAATAAAAATGAAGTTATTTTTGATGGAGATTGTAGAGCAACAATTGGAGTTGTATCTGGAGAGGGCAGAAAACTGAAGCCTTTCTTCAAAGCTGGAAAGAAACACTTCAAAATGAAAGCTAAGAATAAATTATATCCTAGAACATCAGCCGTTAAAGTTAATGCGATTGACCATCCATTTGGTTCTGGAAGAGGAAAAAGAATCAAACCTAAGATACCAAAGAGAAATGCGCCACCTGGAGCTAAGGTTGGAACCTTGAGACCTAGAAGAACTGGTAGGAGGAAGAGATAATGGCTGAAGAGGTTATATTGAGAGTCAAAGATAAGAAACATAAGGGTGAAGACCTAGGGTATTTGCAGAGTTTAGATGTTAGGGAATCTGCTAAGTTTCTGACTGCTAGAAGCAGACGTTCTGTGCTTAGAAATTTTGATGTTATAGAAAAGTTTATCAAAATGTGTGAGAAGAAGAAAACCAAAAAAAAGAAAATAAAAACTCATTTAAGAGATTTGGTAATAGTTCCTAAAATGGTGGGCATGACTATTGGTGTGCACAATGGTAAAACATTCGAAGATGTTATTATTAGCGTCGAAATGATTGGACATAGGCTGGGAGAATTTTCAATGACTAGAAAGAAGGTTACTCACTCTGCTGCAGGAATTGGGGCTACTAAAGGTTCTAAGGCGGTGAAGAAGTAAAATGACTGAAGAAAATAAAAAAATAATTGTTGCTGAAGAAGACAAAAAGGATAAACAGGTTTCCCAGAATAAGAAAATAAAAGAAGAAAATAAAAAACCAAAGAAAGAAGAAGCAATCGCTAGAGGCGTTAGTTTAAGAATATCAAAGAAACATGGGATGTACCTTTGCTCATTCATCAAAGGAAAAAATATAGATTTAGCATTGAAGCAACTTGAAGAAGTGCTAAAGTTTAAGAGGAGCATACCATTTAAAGGAGAAGTCCCACACAGAAAAGGAAAGATGATGTCTGGTAGATATCCTATAAACGCGACTGGTGTTTTTATAAAGATGCTAAAGGCTTTGAAAGGAAATGTAATTACAAATGGTCTTGACTTGAATAAGACAGTAATTAGTTATGGAATGTCTAACTGGGCATCTAGACCTTCGAGAAGGAGAGGTTCAGCTAAGAGAACTAACGTTTTATTGAAAGCAGTTGAGAGAGGCAATAAATAAAAATGGAAGAAAGAAAATTTGTAAAGTTTAAGGAAGAAGAACTAGGAATAAGAGAGTATGTAAAGAGAGTTCTAGGAAAAGGAAGAATAAGTGATGTTTTCATAGAGTACACCCCTATTGGAGAAAAAATAATCGTGGCCACTAATAAGCCGGGAATGGTTATTGGAAAGAAAGGTGAAAAAATAGACGAGTTGACTAGTACTTTAAAGAAAAGGTTCAAACTTGATAATCCTCATATAGAAATAAGAGACATTGCAGATGAATTTCTTGATGCTCAACTTGTCGCGGATTCAATTGCAATTAGTCTTGAGAGAAAAGGTTCCTTGAAATTTAAAATGATTGCTTACAAAATACTCGACGACATTATTAGGGCTGGTGCGCTCGGGGCAGAAATAGTCCTGTCTGGAAGATTGCCAAGTGAACGTGCAAAGACTTGGAGATTTTCCCAAGGTTATCTTAAGAAGACTGGAGATCCTGCGAAGATAGTTAAAAAGGCAATGGCTCAAGCTAAATGCCCTTCTGGAGTTGTAGGAATAAAAGTGAGTATACTTCCTCCTGATGCTAAGATTCATGACCAAATAAAAGTGGACGATGATTTAATCAAATATCTTAAGGACAAGATTGACTCTCCAGAAGTTGAAATAGTCAAGAAAGTTAAAAAGAAAAATGGCTCTGGGAGGAAAAGATAATGGCTATATTAAAATCAAAAGAAATAATAAAGATGAGTAAAGAGGATCGTGATAAAAAAATGAAAGACTTGAAAATGGAGCTTGTTAGGGCAAAAGTATCTGCTAACAAGACTAAAGCTAAAACCAAAGAGATTAAAAGGGCTATTGCAAGGTTAATTACATTCACCTCTAAACTGGAGGCGAACAATAAATAATCATGGAGATAGATCCAAAGACTGGCTTGCCTGTTGAGGCTATTGCATGGGAGGACCTTGCAAAAAGCGAGCAAAAGATAAAAGTTACCATAGACAAGAGAAGATATGGTAAGGTTATCACGCTGGTGTCTGGCTTTGACAAGGGAATAGACCTGAAAGCGACCGCTAAGGCCTTGAAAGAGGCTCTTGCTTGTGGCGGCACTGTCAAGGATGGAGTTATAGAACTCCAAGGAGAGCACAGAAAACAAGCTAAGGCCGTGCTTATTAAAATGGGATTCGCTGAAGAATCCATAACTGAATGAAGATGAAAGAAAAAAACAAGGAAGAAAAAAAGAAAGAAATTAAGATAGTTG
>CAZOGX010000004.1:0-5816 GCA_964579805.1 Candidatus Woesearchaeota archaeon
AATTACAGCTTCTTCACCAGTCAACTTTTCTCCATCAACTATGTAATTTTCAGACAACTGTACATCTGCAAAGGTTACTTTAGGAGCTTGTGAAGCAACTAACGTTTGCTTAACACCTTTACTTTTTAAATCTTGTTGTTCTTGAAATTTTAATAAAATGAGTTACAAACAAATTGCTCTTAAGGAGATAGAGGAGGCTTGTAGAAGAGCAGATTTACCTTTAAAAAACACTTCTATTAATTTAGTTTTTGGTAAAGGCAGTCCTGATGCAGAAATTATTTTTGTTGGAGAGGCTCCTGGAAAAAACGAGGATGAACAAGGATTTCCTTTTGTTGGAGCCGCAGGGAAAAATCTAGATGGTTTATTGGGAAAGGTTGGCTTAAGTTTAGAAAGGGTTTATATTGCTAATATTTTGAAGTATAGGCCTCCAGAAAATAGAAACCCTACGAAAGAGGAGATTATATCTCATACGCCTTGGCTTTTGAGGCAGATAGAGCACATTAAACCTAAAGTTGTCTGCTCTTTGGGAAATTATGCTACGAAGTTTTTTTTATCTGAAGGAAAGATTGATGAAATGGATAAACAGCCAGGAATTACACAAGTTCATGGGAAATCTAAGGTGATTGACATTGGCGGTTTAAAGATTAAATTGATTCCTTTGTTTCATCCAGCAGCTATAATTTACAATAGAAATCTTATAGGTTTGTGGGAGAAAGACATGGAAGTTGTAAAAGCGGAAATTAGTCAGAAGACGCTGTTTTAGGAGTTGATTCTTTAACATCTTTGATTTTTAGAAATTTGTAATGTGCGGGGCTTGTTGGATTACCATTTACTTTTTCTTTTAAAGTGTAGATTTTTTTATCTTCTTTAATGTAAAATTTTAATTTGGAAGGCATTATTTCTCTTTTATTTCTATTTTTGAACCTGTCTTTTTAGCATTTGCTCTTATTTCTTCTATAACTGAAGATAGCAGATGGTTTGCTGTTTTGTAATCTTTTGCTTTTGTTTTTATTGAAAATTTTGATGAACCAAGGTAATGAACTTCTGCATTAGTTACCGAAAGAGATTTTTGAATACCATATAATCCTGATTCTGATAAGTTGGATATTTTTATTTCGGTTTTTGCTTCTTTTTCAGTTTCTTTCTGAAAATATTTTTATTAGGTCTTGGGTTTCTTTTTTTCCTACAAAAGGCTCTATGATTTCTGGGTTTTCTCTTACTTCATCTAAAAAATCTGCTAGTTCATAAGTCTCTTTTATTTTCTGTAAAACGTTTTGAACTTTATCTTTTAAGACCGGTTTTAAAATATTAGTTAGTACCTGTTCTTTCTTGAATCTGTCCATTAGTTCTTCTCTTTGTTTTCCACTTACTCTTCTAAGGCTTAGTTCCGGATGTCCATCTCTGATTCTTAGAACTTTACAAACTACTTTTTTATTAGGCACTACAAATTCCCTTATGTTTCTTATTCTTCCTGGAGATACTTCAGAGAAAATCATTGTGCCTTCTACTTTTTTCTCTCCAATTTCCAGTTCTAGAAACACGGTAGTTCCTTCTATTCTTTTTACTGTGCAGAGGAACACTTCGCCTTCTTGTATTTCTTTATTAACTACCATATTTTTCTTATAATCGCTCTTATCTTGGCTTTTCCTCCTTTGGGCTTGATTAGAAGCTTTTTGCAATTTGAACATTTAACCCAAGTAGAGGCTTTACCATAAGTGTTCTTTTCTTTACCACAACGAGGACATTTTATCTTTATGAATGCGGATTCTACCATTAAGAGTATTGAGAAAATGATGTTTTAAAGGTTTGGATGTTTGAGATTAATATTTAGTTTAACTTTCTTTCTAGTGCTTCGTAGACTCTTTCTTTTCCTTTTTTAGAGTACTTTCTTTTATCAATACCCTTTTCTATAATCTCTCTTATTCTTACAGAACCATATCCTTTGTATACGAGAACATCTATAGTTCTATCAATTATTCTTTTTATTCCACGTTCTTCCCATTTCCTATTTGCCCGATGGACGGACATAAGCTCTCTTATTCGCTCTTCTGTTCTTTTAAAATCGCCCTCATATCCTTGTTCTATTGTTTCAAGATATCCTGGTTTCTGGACCTCTTCAGGAGTAGCAATGCCTAATCCTACTATCAATTGCTTAAATCTTTTTTCACTTTCATCTTCAATCATTTTATATCCAGATGTAACTTATTTTTAAACTTTTATTATTTCTAACTCAAGGGTTTGTTTTAGATTTTCAATAAATTGTTCTTCGTTCTCTTTTGGAAGAAGACAGCCCGCAGCATTTGGGTGTCCTCCGACTTCTGCAGACATTGGAACAACTGCTTTGTGGAGTATTTCTCTAACGTTTCTTCCTTTTCTTCCTGCGAGACGTGCAGAAACTTTTATTTTATTGCTATCTTGGGTATAGGACATGGCGATTATTATTGTGCCTTCAGGATAGACTGGAGAAAAGGACATTATTGAAGCTATAGTCCCTATTATTGTGTCTTTTATCTTGTCTCTTGCATTTATTATGGTATAGTTTTTTCCAGATATTTTTGTTGTTTCTTGAACTGTTTCTAAAGCAGAGGAAATTGTCTTTTTATATTTAGAATATACTCTTTCGGCTTCTTTTTTCATTTCTTTATTTCCTAGACACATTCCCAAAGCAGTTTCGTGTCTATCTAACCTACTGCAAGCATTTATTGTAGCAGAAATTTCTCTTGCATCTTCAAGATTGTTAAATAATTTGACCAAATAAATATTGCCTATTAGATTAGACATATCAGATGAAGAAATATTTTTTAACATTATTGCAGTTCCTAATCTTGACATTTCTTCATCAGTCAGTTCGGCTATAGTTTTATAACCTCTTTCGGTTTTTTGAATTCCTGCTTCTCTTAATAACCCGATAACTCCCTTATATGAACCAGTTACCTCTGGGATGTACAAACTGAATGAATTTTCCAATACTCTGTCTAATGGCCTAGTTGCAGGATAGAGAAGAATTCCTTTTTTTACTATTACGGATGCATCTTTTAAGATTTCATCATATGTTTTTCCAATTTCTTTTTCCATCATATCTCCTATCATTCCAACTACTGCAAGGTTAGCAAGATCTATATTCTGTTGCGAGAGTTCTTTAGCGAATAAATAGCATAATCCTGAAGAAGCTATTCTTTCATTTTCGTATAGGGTTGGATTAATCATGACTACATTTTCAGGGATTTCTGATGAAATTTCGTGATGGTCAAGAATTACTATCCTCGTATTTTTACTAGATAATTGCGGGAGCGAACCAGAAGCAAGATCTAGAAATATAATTGGTGCGTCTTCACCTAAATTTTCTATAAAGCTACTTTCTAGGTTTCTGACTATTTCTAGAGAAAATTTTATTCCTGCTCTTTGCAAGGCTTTTGAGAAGATTGCGGCGGACGTTATTCCGTCAGTGTCAAAATGACTAATTATCTTTAGGGATTTATTTTTTGGTAGACTAGATATCCAATTTGCAACCTCTTTTATTTTATCTCTTAACATATGAACATTACTTTGAAAGTTTGTTAAGTCTGCTATTATATTCCATTATCGCCCTCTGGACAGTATAATCGTGTTTATTATTAGAAAAATGTTTTTCTAATTTTGCTATCTTTTTCTTTATTGTTGAGGATTCATCTTCTACTTCTATGTTGTTTGCTTTTAAAATTTGAGAAATTCTTTTTCCAAATAGCTTTGTTTTAGGTATTCCGTGTTCATCTCTTAGTATAAGGCCTATTTTTTGAGGGCTATTTCCGTTTTTACCTAGCTCTACGACTATCTTTTCTACTTCAGAAGGTTTCATTTTAGCCCAATCAGCTGTTTCCTTATTTTGTGTTTTGGTCATGGATTAAGGTTGGAGATTAGGGTTTTTAAAAGTTAGTGTGCGTCTTTTTCTATAATAGAGAAGTTTTAAAAGAGGTAATTTGTTGATAAGTTTATAGCCCCTTAGTATAGTGGTCAAGTATGATGGCTTTTGGAGCCATAGACCCCGGTTCGAATCCGGGAGGGGCTATTTTCCGGATTCAAGTGCTCACAGAGCAAGATTCATTAGTTAATTAATCGTTTATACCATAAGGTCTTGCATTAGGGTGAGAGCTTAGGCAACAATAAAAAGTCTAAACTTCTACCTTTTTTATGGATGAGTTGTTCAAGTCTTATCATAAAGTTTTCAAGATAAAGTATCACTTTGTGTTTTGTATAAAATATAGAAAAGATTTGTTTCTTAATGATAAATATGTAGAATCTGTAAAAGATATCTGCAAAAGATTAGAAGAAAGATACAGCATGAAATTTGAAACAATAGGGTTTGATGAAGATCATGTTCACTTTATGCTTGAGTCAGTCCCTAAATATTCCACTTCACAAATATTCAGATTGGTGAAGAGTATTACATCGATGAAACTATTTGAAAAACATCCCGATTTGAAAAAGGAATTGTGGGGAGGAGAATTTTGGAGCGATGGAGGATATGTTGGAACAGTTGGAGAAGGAGTAAATGCTGAACTGATAAGGAAGTACATCAAAAACCAAGGAAGAAATGCAGAGCAGATGAAGATAATAGATTTCGTTTAGTCGTCGTTACTAGATGCCCTATGGTCTTGCCATAGGGTTATTCACTGATTTTTATTAAATTCTATTGATTAGTATTGCTCCTTATAACGTCCTCTACGTTCTACTTTCTCCAATTGCTTTAGGACTATAGAGGAGTTTTTTGATGATTTATACCCTTTAAGAATTGCCTTGAAGGATTTTTGGTAAATTGTAGGATGTTTGGCTTGAAGGGCTTCTTTGATAAGGTGAAGGTCTACGGCTTTATCTTCTATCCTGTTGCTGTGGAATCCTAGTCCGAAGTCAATGAGATAAGTCTTTTTTTCTTTTTCATTATATATGAGATTAGATGTGGTTAGGTCTCCATGGATTATACCTGCATCATGGAGTTTTGATAGAGAAATGCCGATT
Source organism: Candidatus Woesearchaeota archaeon (assembly GCA_964579805.1). GTDB lineage: Archaea > Nanobdellota > Nanobdellia > Pacearchaeales > GW2011-AR1 > CAZOGX01. The sequence continues at coordinate 4,993 of CAZOGX010000004.1, forward strand.
TGCTCACAAATTGCATATTTATTTTTCAACTTTTCTAAGTTATTTGCAAGTAATTTTCCCTCGATGTATTCAATTTTAATCTCTTTGTTTTTTTCATCTGAGGAAATTATTTTTGGTACCGGAATCAAAGAAGATGCCTTTTCTATGATTTTTGCTTCTGATCTTGTTCTTAATTTCCTTATTTTTTCATCTAAAATCGGATGGCGGTAACCTTTAGAGACGCGGTTTTTTATTATCGTTTTGCCTTGTTTTGTTATTGTGGCTTCTGCACCTCTGGCAAGGATTTTTTGCATTTTAACTCCCCAATATTTTGTGGGCTATCATTGCTGGCCAAACTAATGCCTTTAAAACTCCTAGAACTCCTGCCCAGAAGCCAGTTGCTTGTTGGATATAGAATACTGCTGCGCCTATGAAGCCTAGACCATAGGCTATTCCAAAGCATCCACTATGGTATTTTTTGTTGCAACTAGAACTATTTTTAGGAATACAATCACAGTTTTCTCCACAAGGGCAATACCTTTTTGATTTCATAATTATAAATTGAGGAGAGATTATTTAAGTTTATTGGGAAGATTTAAATTAATTATTTAGTTGTTTTTGCTATGTTGGGAATAAAAGAACTAACTTGTATGTCTATTGCAAGTTGGCGTTCTTGGCTGGAAAAGAATCATCTAAAAGAAGATAGGGTTTTACTTGTAAGGTACAAAAGGCACACTGGAAAAGGAAGTTTTAATCAGAGAGATGCTATGAACGAGGCGATTTGTTTTGGATGGATAGATACCACTATGAAAAGGATAGATGATGACAGGTATGGAGTTACTTTT
>CAZOGX010000004.1:5826-17705 GCA_964579805.1 Candidatus Woesearchaeota archaeon
TGGAGCGATAATACTTTTGCTAGAGCTAGAGAGATGATTAAGCAGGGTAAAATGTCTAAGTTTGGAATGGAGATGTTTGAACTCGGATTGACAAAGAAAACTCATGATCATGGGGTGCCTAAAAATCCAAGTTTATCTGATGTGCCTGATTTAAAATTGGAATTGGGGAAGAGGAAAAATAAAAAGGCGCATGATAATTTTGAAAAAATGGCTCCTTCGCATAAGAAGACTTATTTGAGATGGATCTTATCCGCGAAATTGCCTGAGACGCGGATGAGGAGAATAAAGCAGGTTATTCAGATGGCTGAAGAAAACAGGAAACCTGGGACGCTGAAGAGTGAAGTTTAACAAGGTTTTTATAGCTCTTATTTTATGAGGTTGAATGGGAGAATATAAGGGAGTAATAATTGAAGAGAGTCTTGAAAATAAGCAAATTCTTAAAAAATTGAAAATAGTAAAAACTGAAGTTGAACAAGCTACCAAAGAACATAAAACTCCTTGGGTGAATCAGTGGACATTACATACTATTGAAGTTCCAGAACGACAAGTTAAGGAAATAGCAGATGAAATAAGTAAATGTTTAGATTCGGAACATAGTTGGTATGCGGATTTTAAGTATGAGAAATATCATTATATTATTTTTTATGATAAAGTCTTTTTTATTGATAAAAATAGCAAGGTGCAATATGACGAAGCTAAAAATTATGGTATCTCTTTAGGTATTCCAGAGTATCAGGTTGATTTTCATCCAGAGGTAGAAGAATGAAAAAGATAGTCAAATATGCTTTTATTAATGCATTGGGAACAGCCTTGTATATTATGGCTGTTGTTTCACTTGTGTTTTTTCTCTCAAGTCAGAGCTGGATAGATGGCGAGAATGATACTATACTTACCCCTATAGTTATTCTCATGCTCCTTGTGTTTTCAGTCGCTTTAGTAGGAAGTTTGATTTTTGGGAGGCCTGCAATGTGGTATGTTGATGGAAATAAGAAAGATGCGTTGATGTTGTTGGCTTGGACGCTGGTTATTTTCTTTGTTATTTTGGTGTTTGTGATTTTTGGGTTGGTTGTGGTTGGTGTGAGGGGTTAGTAAAACCTCGATGAGAGCAAAGTCAATAAGATGATTTCTAGACAGATTGAAGAAATTACTAAAATATTAGAAAGGAAAGGACGAGAAAAAACTTTCACACATATCTTTCACTAAATTTATTTATTTTTGGTTTGAAGCCTTTGTCAAGAAAATGTATTCCACTAAAAGTCCAATAAACAATTAATCCTCCAGCTATACCTCCAAAGGTGGAAAGGAGAAGATTAAGAAAAATCTGGTCAAAATTCATTAAATTAGCTTATTAGTCACGTTTTTAAGAATTGTTATATTTTTTATTTATAACTTAAACCTTTTCTTCCCGAACTTCCTAGCCATTTTCATTAACGTTTTTTGGTCCATTTTTCCATCTTGCATAGCGCTTTGAGATTTTATCATCTCATTCAGCATTTTATACTGCTTGATTAACATTCTTATATCGGAAGTTGAGGTTCCGCTACCTTTCGCTATTCTGGACAGACGAGAGGTTTGTTTTTCTAGAACTCCAGGGTTTTCTATTTCTTCCTTAGTCATTGAATTTATAGCATTTTTGTAGTTTTTCATTTTTTGTTGTTGCTGTTCCAGCTGTTCTGGAGATATTTTTGCTTTTCCTAAACCAGGCACTAGGCTTAGAAGTTTATCCATACTTCCCAGGGATTCCATTGATTCTAGCTGGGCTTGGACGTCTTTCAAGGTTAATTTTCCTTCCTCTATATTTTTTTGAGTTTGTTTCAGTTTTGATTCATCCGCTACGGATTGGATTTTTTCCATTAAGGATTGTAGGTCTCCCATTCCTAATAATCTGGAAAGGAAGAGTTCCGGATTGAATAATTCCAGATCGTGAGGTTTTTCTCCTGTCCCTATAAAAACCACTGGGACTTTCGCTTCATGACAGGCAGTTAAAGCTCCTCCAGCTTTAGCAGTAGAGTCCATTCTTGTAATTATCACTCCTGTAATCTGGACGGCTTCTTTGAAAGTTGATGCCTGCTTCTTTGCTGTCTGCCCTATATCGGCAGGCATAACCAATAGGATTTCTGTCGGTTCTGCTATTTTTGAAATCGCTTTTATTTCTTTTATTAATTCTTGGTCAAGAGCATCTCTTCCTGCCGTATCTATTAAAACGAGGTCGTATTTTTCCAATTCTGCTTTAAACTTTTTATAGATTTTTATAGGGTCTTTTTCTTCAGGAGAAATAAAACAGGCAATGTTCAGTTTATCACAAAGTTGTTTTAGTTGCTCGCTTGCTGCAGGTCTATGAACGTCTAGTCCTATAGCACAGACTTTACTTCCTCTTTTTCCGTAGTAGAGTGCTAGTTTTGAAATTGTGGTGGTTTTACCTGCTCCGTATAAACCTAGCATCATAAATCTATTTTTCTTGGTTATAGAAAGAGTCTTGTTTTCTCCTAGAATTGTTAACAGTTCGTCATGAAGAAGTTTGATTATGTGTTCTTTTTTCTCTATGCCTTTTATTCTTTCATCTAACGCTGACTTCTTGATTTTTTGGGATAGTTCTAAAACTAGTTGGACATTAACATCTGCTTCAAGTAGTGCTCTTTGGAGGTCTTTTACAATTGTATCTACTAGTTCTTTGTCAAGGAAGATAGCGTTTGCTATCTTGTCCGTTGCTTTTTTGAGCGTTGAGGATAGCTTGTCTAGCATAGAAAATCGAGGTTAGAGAAGGTTTTTAAGGTTGTGGTTTGGGAAATTAGAAAGAGAAATTTCTATAAAGTGTGCAAATCTTTCGTTGAGATGGCTAACGTTTTCCAAAATCTCTCTAAGGAAATAAGTCCGACCGATAGATATGCGGTCAAGAAAATTTTGAGAGAAGGAGCCAGAATGATTATACATCAAGAAAACGCACTTGGCAACGGAGTTGATGATAATGGTGTTCAAGATATGGCTCCAAGGGTTATTAAGGATTTAACTGAAGTAGGAGTCAGTAGTGATGTCCTAAGACAAGCTATTTGTATTTTTTATAGAGACGATCCAATGATCTTAGACCAACTTCAGAGATGTCAGTATGGTAAAGATTATTTAAGAGGACTTGAGGCATTTTAGTCTAAACCGAGATTCTTAAGAATAATAGATTTCTTGAAATCTTCTAAGTCTTGATAGTTTTGGCCTGTGCCTAGGAAGTAAATTGGTTTTTTTGTGACATATGAGACTGATAGTGCTGTTCCGCCTTTTTCATCTACGTCTGCCTTACTTAGGATTATTCCGTCGATTCCTATTGCGTCATTGAATGTTTCTATCTGTGAAATTGCGTCATTTCCAGTTGTTGATTCCCCTACAAATATTTTAAGGTCTGGCTGGATAACTCTTATTATTTTTTCCATTTGCTTTATTAAATTGTCTTTTGTGTACATTCTTCCTGCCGTATCTATTAAAACGCACTTAGTTTTGTGAATTTCTGCATATTTCTTTGCGTCAAATGCAACTGCAGTTGGGTCGGAACCGTAATCATGTTTTATTATGGGGATTTTTAGGCGTTCTGCATGGGTTTCTAGTTGTTGGATTGCTGCTGCTCTAAATGTATCTGCTGCTGCGAGAACACAGGAAACATTATTTTCTTTTAGTTTACTTGCAAGTTTAGCGATACTAGTTGTCTTTCCTGTTCCATTTACACCGAAAAATATTATGGTGTAGGGTTTATCTGAATCTTTTATTTTTTGGATTAAATTAGGAGGTTCTGTCAATACGGAGGAGATAGATTCCTTGAGAGAATTTAGGATTGTTTTTTCAAGTTCTGAACGCTTAACATCTTTTCCTATAATTGCTTTTTTTAAATCTTCACGGATTTTATCTACAACATCTAGGGCAACATTATTTTCTAAAAGGATTATTTCTAAGTCTTGGAAGATATCATCAAAATCGGATTCTGTTATTTTTGAAGAGGTTAGTTTTGAAGTGAGTTTTGAAAAGAAACTTTTCTTCTTTTCTTCTTTGTCTTTATTTTCTTCGTGTTCTTCTATTGGTGCAGTCAGTTCTTCGGCTTTTATTTCTTGTTCTACTTCTTCAGCTTTCTTTTTAAATAGTTTTGAGAAAAATGACGGCTTTGACCCCTTTTCCTCAACCTGTTTTTTTATTTCTTCTACCTTATCAAGCTGAAATCCTAAATCCTCGCTTGCCAGCTTGGTCGCATCTTGCTGATAATCTTTTATTGTGCTTGAATCAGGTATTTTTTCAGATATCTCCTTAAGCTGTTTATCTGATGGGAGCTTTTGTCTTTTGCTCTTTTTTATTGGTTTAGGCTTGGATTTTTTGGCTTCTTTTTTAACAGGCTTTTTTTCTTTTGTTTTCTTCTTAGTTTTACTAGGTTTTTCTTCTTCAGTGCCTAGCCAAGATTTTAGCCTGTCTTTTAGTTTGCCGAACATAAAAATAGATACTCAATAGGGTTTTAAATTGTTAGCATTATACTTCTATCCTATAAGTATACACTTTATCATATGGGATTGTCCATTTACAAGCTTGTTTAACAGATGCTTTTTCCATAATTTTTCTGAAAAGACGGATTGAGTTGCCGTGTGCGGATATTGCTAGGTTAGTTTTATTTTTTTTCATTAGATCGATAATGTCTTTTATGAAAGGACTTACGCGTTTTTCTACGTCTGAAAAGCTTTCTCCTTTTGGAGGTCTTGTGTAAAAGTCTCGGTGGATTTTGTTAAATTGTTCTTTTCCATACTTTTTTATGTATTCTTCATGTTTTGTTCCGTTTAGTTGTCCGTAGTTTCTTTCAGTCATTCTATTATCTGTTTTGATAATTTTGCATTCAGGATGGCTTTTTAGAACTATTGAGAGCGTTTGCTTTGAACGTTTTAGTCTGGTTTGAATGGCTAATTGAAATTGCTTATTCTTTAGTTTATTAGCTATTATGTGGGCTTGTTGAATTCCTTTTTTTGTTAATGGAGGATTATGAAATCCTGTGAATTTTTTTTCTTTATTGTAAGTGGATTGTCCATGCCTGAAGAGGTATATGTTTAAGCTCTTTTTCATAGTTCTTTTTGGGGAAAGGGATTTTTATAGTTATAGAAAACAGATAGATTTTTATTTGACTTCAATTACTACGGGATTAAAAGCTCCACCAAAATAACTGATGTAGTCTTCTCCCCGCTCTCCTTTTCTTGCTTTCATTGATAAATCTGTTCTAATAACTGCTCCCGCTTCTGCCCATGTGAGGGCGTTTGTTTCAGTATCATAAATCAAACTTCCATGGTTTAAACCCTTCAAGATTTATGTTTTTAGGATTATAGTAATTATTATAAACTAAACCTTGACTTGATTATCTATGCTTAGTTATAATGACCTTTATGAATTTCTTAGAAAAGAGAAGTATTCCGAGCAATTACAGACTTTACCTAAGGACTTTGTTAAACAATTCTCTGATTATATGAGGGATAAAAGGAGTAAGTTTTCTTCTGTAGGAGTGGATTCATTTGACGGCGAACTCATTATGGAGAAAAAACAACACGAAAATGCTGTGGCTATTTTCAGGGAATTAATGCTTAGACGGAAAAAGAAAATTCTTAATTTGGTTTTTGTTGCTGCCGAAACTGGGATAATGAAAAGAGACTTTGCTGATATGCTTGAGTTTGAAAAAGATATGTTTGAGAGGCTTGTTATGTGCGTTGATGATGCAGATAAATCTCTTCATGAGTCTATGAATGGCAAACCTCTTGAAAGTCTGAATAAAGCGATAATAATAAGCGAGGAAGTTGAACAGTTTGTGGACATGGCTGGAGAGCTTATAGGTCCTTTCAAGAAGGGCAGTCTTGTAAATATCGATTCGCAAGTAGCAGATATTCTTGTTTCTAGCGGAAAGGCAAGTTTTGTTGAAAGTTAAACGCAACAGGCGGCTGTTGGCGAAGAATTAGTTCCGCCTGCGCGTGCTTAATGAGTGCCTTTTAAGGCGGTGGTTTTTCCCCGTTTTTTGGGAATGTGAACCGCGCCTTTTTGGCGCGGTGTGGTGTCGGTTTTTTCATTTTTTACCTCTTGTTTTAGTTAATTGAATTAAGAAAGGCCTTTATTAATGGGTTATTAAAGATAGATTAAGAGTGGAAATTCACAAAATTTAAAAGGCATTTTCATCAGTAATTTATATGGGTTTCTTTTATGTTGCTCCGGGATGGTTTTTCGGAATTGACATTTTTCTCGAACTTTTATTCGGCTTAGTTACTGGTCTTGTTTCTTTTTTCTCATATAAGGTTTACAAATTTTGTGAGCAAAAGGAGTGCAGGCTTCTTAGTGTTTCCTTTGGATTTATTTCAGCATCGTATTTTACTTGGGCAATACTTAATTTGTTTTTTATTGACGAGCTTAGAAGAAAAGGCGAGGCCATTTCATTTTCTGCATTGAAATTACTTCCAATTGCAGGAGTCTACTTGCACATGCTTTTATTTTTAATAGGATTGGGTTTTTTAGTTTATCTTACTTTCAATGTTAAAAATGATAGGATAATGGCTTTAATTGCTTCTTTAAGCATAATTGGAGTTATTTTCAGTTCAAATGGATTTTTGGCTTTTAATTTTATATCTGCCTTGCTTCTTTTTTACATCGCATTGTTTTATTTTAAGAGGTTTATTAATGGAAAAGGTTTTGCTATGTTCCTTGCTTTCACCCTTTTGTTTATTGCTCGGATAGATTTAGTATTTTCAGTTTTACATAATCTTCCTTATGTTGTAAGCCATATATTTGAGTTTGTTGCTTATCTTATCATGATTGTGAGCCTCATAAGGGTGATAAGAAAATGAATAAGAAGCGAAGCAGACTTGAAGTTATCTATGATATTCTTCGGGTTATAGGAGCTAAAGATGGAAGAATAAAACCAACACACATAATGTATAAATCAAATTTATCTCACCAGATGATGGCTGAATATTTAACGGATTTATGTTCTAAGGGTTTTGTTGTTGAAAAAAAGCTCGGAGCTGGGAAGACTTATGCTTTAACAGATAAGGGCAGAATTTATTTAGATAAATATAGAGTTATTGCAGATTTTACGGAAAGTTTTGGTGTGGGAGAGTGAAGCCTCAGGAGGCACAGAGAACTTGTTCTCTGGTTCTCAAAATCCCATAAAAGAATTTTGAGCGATTCAAACCCTCAAGCGACTTGGAATCCTTCCAAGAGCAATATTGATGACAATATTGCAAAGCCTCAGGAGGGAATCAAACCCCCGACCTACTGTTTACAAGACAGCCGCTCTATCCCTGAGCTACTGAGGCATGAGTGTTTAGAGAATTAGTGCGTTTTAAAGGTTGCGTTCTTTATGCGTTGACAGATTTATTCTGAAGATATTTGGGCATCTTGAGGAGATGCTTTTGATTTTTTGTTTGATTTTTCTAACTTTGGAGCAGATTTACTTTCTATTTCAAGCATTCTTATTTCGCAAAGCGCTAGAGGATAAATTTGTTTTAGCTTTAGAGAAATTTCTTTTTGAAGCTTGTTAGAGATTACTTCGGAAAATATTTCTTGTGCACTTCTTATTGTGCAGTGAGAGATTATGTGTTTTTTTGTAGCATTTCTAAGGTTGTTTCTTATTGCTCTGGATACGCTGTTCCTTGTTATTAGGAATGGTTTTATCCTTATTGTTGCATCTTTACATTCGGTTGCAAATGAGTCTTCCACATAATCTGTTCCGCGCCTCATTACTTTTCTTATATAGGAGGTGATTAATTGTAGGCTGACGAGTTCTCCTTCCAATTTTCCGTCATTGTTTTTTAATTTGGCCTTTAGAATAAGGTTTTTGCCACGAAGATTTTTAGTCATATCTAAAAGGATAGTCTTTCCTTCAAATTCTTCTAATTCATAACCATACAGGTGAACTTTAGATGAAACTAATGGAAGCGAGGCCTCGTAGAATTTCTTTTTAGCGCCTATTTTTCTTTTTGGTTTTTGATTCATTTTACTTTGCTACCTTTTCTCCTATTTCTAACCTTGATGTCCTTATCGCTTTTCTTATTCCTTTTGATTTTTTACATACGGAACAGGTATATAATACTGCTATTCTCTTTGTTTGTTTAGACTTTCTCTTCCAGTTCTTAGGTGCAGGTCTTGATCTTCTTCCTAAGTTTCCGAAACCTCCTCTTAGCCCTCTGGATTTTTCCCTCATTGCAGAGCCTCTAGAAAGAGGGTGCGTTGCTGAACGTGATCTTTGCTTGGCTACGCTAACTTTTTGCTTAGTGTGCTTCTTACAATGCGGACAGTATCTATTTACTTCTGGTGCAAATTTCATCTTGTATTCTGGCAGATTTGTTAGCTAACCTCTTGTTGGCCAGGTAACTTGAGGGTATGCTATCTAGTTATTAAAAGGGAGTGTTTTTAAATGTTTGTGGATAGAATTTTTGATTGGCTCCATAGGTCAGTGGTAAACCGCTCCCTTGACGTGGGAGAGTCCGCAGTTCAATTCTGCGTGGAGCCATATTATAACTAACTTACTTACTAAGTAAGTTAGTAATTTATTAACAAACTTTAAATATTCTCCTTATTTAGATTTGTTAATAGAGGTTTAAATTGAAGAAATATCTGCTTTTAATAGAGGATGAAAGACTTTGGGAGAAGTTTAAGGAAAATATTAAGAAAGATATTAACACCGAGATAATTGATTTAATTAGAGAAAGAACTGGGTTGAGAGGTAAAAAAGATGCTTAAACTAAATCAGAAAAGGGGGCAGATAGCAATATATGTTATTGTTGCAATAGCTATTGTTTCGGCGATAGTTCTTCTTTTCGTCTTTAGAGATTCTCTTTTTGGCGAAAGAATACCTGAACAATTTAGGCCTATCTACAATGTATATTCCTCGTGTTTGGAATCCGAGATAGAAAGTGCAGTAAGCATATTGGGTTCACAGGGAGGTTATATTGAAGTTCCAGAATCAACTTTAGCCAGTGATTTTTCTCCATATTCTAATTCGTTAACTTTTTTCGGTGCTAATGTACCATATTGGTTTTATCTTTCTTCTAACGGAGTAGTTGGAGAGGCTGTGCCTTTGAAGAGCGACATGGAGAGAGAGGCAGCATCTTTTATTGAAAGTAGAATAGATGAATGTGATTTCGCACAGTATTATGCGCAAGGATTTTATATTACTTTACCGGAAGATAAAAGTGTAAGCGTAAATATTCAAGATGATAAAGTTTCAGTAACTTTAATTGCTAATCTTGTTGTTTCTAAGGAAGGAGAGTCTGCAAGAAAGACTAGACATGTTGTGGATATAGAGAGCAAGATAGGAAAATTATATTCTGAAGCTAGGAACATATATGAAAAGCAAAGAAGTGAAGCGTTTCTTGAGGAGTATGCTGTTGATGTATTAAGATTGAATGCTCCAGTTGATGGAGTTTCTGTTCAGTGTAGTCCAGAGATATGGAAAACTAGGGAAGTTGTTGAAGAGATTAAGTCCGCTTTAGAAATGAATATCCAGAGTATTAAATTTGATGGAAATTATTATGATCTTAATAGCAGAGAAGATTCTTATTTTGTAGTTGACTTGCCTGTTAGAGAACCAGCAACTCTTTTTTATTCAAGAGATTGGCCTAGTAAAATAGAAATAACTCCTGCAGGAAACGAGTTAATGATTGCCGATCCCGTAGGAAATCAGCAAGGTCTAGGAATACTAGGATTCTGCTATGTCCCTTACCATTTCGTATATGATTTGAGTTTCCCTGTTATGGTTAGAGTTGGGGAAGGTCTGGAAGTATTCCAGTTTCCTGTTGTAGTTATAGTGGATAATAATCTTGCTAGAGATGTAACTCTTCCAGATATTCCAGTATCCGAGGAAGTTGATGTTTGTCAGTTTAGAGATGGAGATGCTAGGATATATACTTTTGATACTAATCTTAATCCAGTGGAAGCTGATGTGAGCTATAAGTGCTTTGATAGTGTTTGTTCATTGGGTAATACTGAAGTTCAAGGAAACGATGCTTATTTAGATGCTAAGGTTCCAGTTTGCTTCAATGGAGAGATAATAGCAAGAGCAGAAGGTTATTCTCAAAGTAAAAAACTCTTTTCTTCAAACTCTGAATTTAGAGCAGACATCATTCTTGAAAGAGAGTATGAAATTTCTGTTGAATTGTCTGTTGATGGGAAGGTAGTAACTGATGGGTTTGCTATTGTCCATTTCACTAATGATGCAGGGACAGTTACGGCTGTAACTCCTGATAATTTAAGAGTTAAACTTAAGGAAGGAAGTTATGAGGTTAAATCCTATGTGTATTCTCCTACTTCAATTGTTATTCCGGCAACTACAAGGACTCAGTGCGTGGATGTCGCAAGAAAGGGAATTGCAGGCATTTTAGGCGCTACTAAAGAAGAATGCTTTTCTGTTAATATTCCAGAAACAAAGATTGATCAGGCTTTAGTTGGAGGAGGAAACACTAACACTTTCATTCTTGAAAGCGAACTTTCTAGAGGCAGAGTTCTAGTGAATGCACAAAGCCTGCCTAACCCTAGGAGTCTTGAAGAACTACAATATAATTTTGAAAGTTTTAATTCCCTAGGATTGGAGGTGAATTTCGCATGAATTATAATAGGATTTGTTTAATAGGATTTGTTTTTTTTGTTTTTGCGATTACTATTCAGGGAGCGTATGCTCAAACAGCTAGTTTTGTAACTCATCAAAACTTCAGAGGCGATATAAGGAGCGTTTATGGTGCAGATTATTCAACTTATTGGCCTAAACTTAGCGATGCTGAAAGTTGTTTTGCAAGAGAAGATGTAATTTTACAGATAAGTCCTGCAGGTTGTCAGCCTACGGTTGTTAGAAGCGATTTACTTGCCGAACAAAATGTTCCAGTATTTTGTCAAATAGATGCTTTGAAAATAAATCCTCTTATTGATATAAAGGAAATAAGAAATATAAGATTTACTGGAAACTATCCTCCAGAAGTTGCAGGGATTGGATTCTATCCTGCGAGAGCTGCTTTGAAAACACAAAATAGACTTTTAGGAGACCCACTTACTAATAATATAGGATATATAGTAGTTGTTTTGAAGAAAGTTCCTAATGAGAATGAACAACCTGATTTTGTTAACTTTACCGTTAGAGCTAGTATAGATTACAATACGGTTGGAGGTTTTGGAATCGGGGCTGCACAATTTTTACTTAAAGAACAGAGCGATGAGTCTTTCCTTTCTAATGATATAAATAGGCAGACTTTTTGGCAAGGAAGATATTCTGTAAAACTTGATGGTGTTGATTCTTCAGATGCAGAAATTTCAATTTATCAAGGTGATTCAAAAATAAATTCTGTTAATGTGAAAAGTGGCGAAACCTCTAGAGAGATATATGTTCCTGGATTATATTGCCAGGCAGGTTTACAAGTAACTTATGATGGCTTCGTTTCTGGTGTTGATGCAACAGCAAGAATTGCTTTTGATAATGATGTCGTTGAGGTCTATGAGGGGAGCAAGTTTGCTAATGATAAATGTGCTGTTAGAAAAATTGATTTGGTTGGAAAGGATTTTGGAAGTGTAGAGATTGCTTGCGGTAGCGAGAGAGCAGTTTTAAAACTCGGGTATAAAGAGATAAAAGTTGGAGACTCTGTCATTTTTGATAAAGATGGAGAGGGTTTTGAGAATAAAAATAGATATGTTGTTACAAATATAGACGGAGAAAGCTATACTCTTGATGGATTAGATGAAGTGGCTAAGTTATACCAGATAAGGCCTGATAGTACTGATAAGTTATTTGAGCAGGTTCATAATCCTAATGCTGAAGAGTATTTCAAGAATTCATTAATTAGCTATGAGTTGATTGCTGATGAACTCGCTAGAGAGAAATTACCTGGAGAAGAAAATCTTAATACTCC
>CAZOGX010000005.1:0-9354 GCA_964579805.1 Candidatus Woesearchaeota archaeon
GCGATATCTTTGTCAAGAGGTTGTGGCAAGCAGTTTACGGAAGCAAGACTAATAAACAAGTTTATAGAACTATATCCAGATTCACAATTTGCTGGAGATTTTAGATTAAGGCTGGGAGAGCTACATAGAAAGGATACAAGTCTTGCTGGAATAACTTTAAGTTTAGATAATAAAGTTGTGTCTGTGACTTTGTTGGAAGTTAATCAACCTGATGAAATAGCGAGTGCTGAATTTTCATGGGGTAGAAATAACTTTTTAGTATTTTTGAAAAATAGCACTTCTGTTGCAGGTTTAGGAAACATTAGTTTAACTGCAATAGATGGTCCTGAAAGAGTAAGAGTCAGCGTTACTTGTGAAAATCAGAGAGACGTTAGAAACAAACCATATACTCTTGAATTTGCTAAAAGCATTGATGAAGCCCCTTGCGGTCAGAGCTTAAATTTAAGAGAGGTTAATGAGCAAAGACTTGCTAAAGTTAGACTTCTCCCTAGAATAAAAGGAACCCAGAGCGAAACTAATATTAGCGTTGGAATAGGAATTGAAAAGAGAGCAATAGAGTTAAATCCTGACAAGGCAAAACAAAGAATAGATAGTCTTAATGAGACTATAGATAGATGGCAAGGAATCTCAGACGGACTTAATAATATAAATAAGGGATTGAAGACTGCCTGTTTTGCAACAGCAGGAATTTTAACTGCAAAGAACTTTTTCTCTGGATTAAGTGGAGAAGGACTTGCAAGACAGAAAGTTATGAATGGCTATTGGACTGAAGAATGTTCTGACAAGGAATACGATGGGAAAACTTACTCAAGCGTAAATGCTTGTTATCTTGATAATGCTGATTCCATAAATAGTGATGTTTCCGTTATGAAAGGAAACTTGGAGGGAATAAATTCTAAAATAAAATCCGCAGAATCTGGCGAAAATACTCTAGACTCTGGAGGTTTATTCGCTGAAAAGATGATAAATACTGAAGGTTCTGTTTCTCAATTGAGGAGAGAGTTTGATGCTTACGGGAACGTACAGATAGACTTAGGAAACGGGAAATCTGAAAACTTGAAGGACTTTATTGCAAGAGCTAATTATTCTAGAAGAGATATTAACTATGACCAGTTTAGAGATTTAATGCTAAATGCTGAACTTGCCCAAAGTGATAATCCTAGGTTGAGGGAAATTGGACAGAGAAATATTAATGAGATAGGAAAAATTGTTGATTCAAATATACACCTTAGCGAGGAAGTTGAGAAGGCGAGAAACGATAGGACTACTGGATTACCACCTAGTTCTGCAAGATTAGGAGTTGAAGATTCAAACACTATCATTACTCCTGTCTCAAGAATTGGCTCTGTAACAGGTATTAATGCTCCTGGTCTTGGTGATGGAGATGCTACTCATGTTATAAGAGTTAGTGCTGTTGCTAAAGACTCTTTTGATAGCGGAGAGTATTTAGTAAGTGCAAAAGAGTTAGGCTCTGGGAGTAGTGGAAGGTATGGGGCAGTAAACGTTTATAAAAAGATTTCGGATGGAATTTATGAAAAAGTTCAAAACTCTTCTGGATTTATTCAGGCTTATAACGTTGGAGAAATAAGGGCTTCTGATAGTCTTAGTTACAGCAATCCTTACTTGAATTATGAGGTTAAATTTTATGAAACAGAACCCTATAAAGGACTTCCAGCTATTGTTCCTTTTGATATTAAGAATGGTTGGTACGCTGCTACTGAACAAGGATTGCCTACATTTGATAGAAGAGGAAGTTTTGATTCTTCAGGAAGAGTAGTTAGTTTCTGGGTTTGTAACGTTGGAGAAGATGGACGAGAACAATTCTTTAATAATAGAGGTGGAGACATTTGTATGTTGGTTAATGATTATGCTGGACAACCAACTGTGTTTCATGGATTAAGTGAACAAGCTTCTGCTTCATTGATAAATAGAGCAAGAGAGGCGTTGCAGGAAGCGGCCAGGCAATACGCAAGCGGAAGAAATAATATTAGAATTGCTGGAGAGAACATACCTATAGGAATGCCTGCCGCTAATATACCTCAAACTCAATGCCAGGATTTCATGAGTCCACAAGAGTGTCAATTAATGTTTAATGTTTGTGATCCGGTTATATGCCCTGCGAGTAGGTGCAACTTCGGAGGAAAATATCAAGTTGCTGATGTGATACAATCTGGAATTGTTGGAAGTGCTTTGCTTTGTTTACCTAATGTTCAAGAGGGAATCGCTATACCTGTTTGCTTGACTGGAATACAAGCAGGAATAGATGGATATTTGAGCATATTGAAGAGTCAACAGCAATGCCTTCAGGAAAATGTTGATAGCGGAAGATATGTAGGTATTTGTGATGCTATAACTTCTGTTTATATGTGCGAATTTTTCTGGAGACAGGCAGCACCTTTAGCCGATACTTTTGTTCCTAAGCTTTTTGAAATTGCTTCTGGCAAGGGTGGAGCTAGAGGTGGAGGAGAGTATTTGACTGTTCA
This sequence comes from Candidatus Woesearchaeota archaeon, assembly GCA_964579805.1. GTDB lineage: Archaea > Nanobdellota > Nanobdellia > Pacearchaeales > GW2011-AR1 > CAZOGX01. The sequence goes on from CAZOGX010000005.1 coordinate 2,484, forward strand.
AAACGCTTGGGAGAATGCACAAGGATCTGTCAACTTCTTTACTCAACATTATGCAGTAAATTCATTAGAAGCATTCAAAGCAAGATCTACTGCCGAAGCTGGAAGTCAATTTTGTAGAGCTTTTGTTTCTGCTAAAGGACCTTCAACATTTGATGCTTTAGTTGAACCTGATTCACCTCCACAGTTCCATGCTTGGTTTGACGCCATCAAATTTTCAGATGCTACAGTTCCTGCTAGTTCACAATATAAAGTATTCTTCCACATATTTTCTGGAAAGGATACAGGAGTTCAGTATTCTGTTTACTTGAAAGATCCTCCACCTAATTCATTCTTTACAATCCCCCCGATAGTTCAAGTAGCTTCAGGATTTATTAGCAGAGGAGCTTTTGCTACAGATACTGTCGACTTCACAGCTCCTGAAGGATATAAGCAATTGTGTGTAAGTGTTAATGGAAAAGAGGAATGCGGATTTAAACAGGTAACTACTAGTTTTGCAGTTGATGCATTAAGTAATAGTTTTGTTTCATCAGAAATTGATAGAAGCAACATAAGAAGTCAAGATGAGTGTATTTCTGGCGGAACTAATCCTACTGCGTTCTTGAATCCTAACCTTCAGGCAGGAGTAGAGGAAGCTTTGAACCCAGAAGTTTACAATAGGGGAATTGTTAGAATTTGTGCTTCTAGAAATCCAGGAAGTGCAACAGATGCTTCAAGATTTAAAGATGTTGGATATTGTGGAGACCCTTCTATTAGATGCTGGCTTGATCAGAATAGCGTCGATAATGCAATTACCTCTTCTGATTTGGGAACTAGGAACGCCACTTTATCTTCATTACAAAGTCAGGCTAATCAACAACTTGTACAAAATACACAAATACTGAGAGAAGATGAGGTAAATGAAGGCATAGAAAAGATTAAAGGCGAACAAACTAAAGTTAATAAAAATAACATTAGAGATTACTTGTCTTTGATAGACTTAACTCTTGAAAAAACGGTTCTTAATTATCAGAAAGCTTTACTCTATTTCATAAAGGGAAACTTCTATGGAAAGGTTGCGAATGAGGAAAGAGTTGGACAGGTTCCAGTTGCTAGAGATCCTGGGTTAGGTGTTGAAGAGGCTGATGCTGTTAGCGGTGAAAGCAAGGAAGAGACTTCTGGAAGTTCGGGAACAAGTAATTCTGTTACTTCGACTGGAGGGGCTGTTGTAAGTAGTTATGTGTTGAGATCTGAAGTTCATAACGATAGACAAGTTCAAAGGATTTATTCTCTTAGTGGAGATTCTTCTTCTCCTACACCTTTCTTTATTTTTGCAGGACAAATATTTTATGAAGGTTGTGAAATAGATACAAGAGTAGGATTGGCAGAAAGAACTACATCTGATAAAGTTGCGATTATTGTTCCTTCAGTTGAAAAAGGTAGTGGTGCGATTCAATCACCTCAAGAGACTTGTTCTACTGGAACTTCAGATACTGCTGGTGCTGGAGATCCTGTTGAAGAGGCACAAGGTTTACCTGCTGAAATTTCAAAACAAGAGATTCACCCTAATTTGAGTTTGTCTGGGAATGATATATTGTTCAATGGACAAATAAGCGGGTATTATTTAGAGCGAAATGTTTATGGGAGTAATCTCGTAAAGAGAAAAGATACTTTTGTTTTTGATTTTCTAAATCCGGATAATGAAATTGGGGAGTTTGATTTTTATTCGGGAACTTTTTATATTTATAGCGTATCTGATGTAGATTATAGAGAGCAGAGTTTATCTGCTCTAGCAAATTCTTATTTCGATAGTAAAGAAAAAATATTTTATGAATCTCCTTATGATTATAATAAAGAAGTAGTTATTTCTGTGAGACCACAAGGATACTCAATTGAAGAGTTTCTTTGGATTAAATCTTCTGGGTGGTTTGTGAGATATATTAAAGAAGATGCTAGCAGAGATCTTTTGTCTTTAAGTGCTCAAAATAATGCTATCCGAGGTTATTATGCAGACTATGTACCTGGCAGTTTTTCAATGTCTAGAATACCTGGAGCTGAAAAAGATTTTGTTATTGGTTTAAGTTATATAGCTGAGATTTTAGAAGATTCAGATTATCCGATCGTTTCTTCAGACGGAAGTTTAAAATCTATCTCCGATATTGGAGGGAAAGTTGCCTTTGAAAAGATGGTTAGAAATGAGGTATATGGTGTATGGACTGCTGATTCTTTTTTAGATACTATAAGATAGATCTTTACAGATAGTTTACGCGATAAGTTTTCTGGGTTCGAATCTAAATTTATAGAAAATGCGGGAAACTAGGTACTCGCAGAACAAGTTCCGCGGTTCCTCACAATCCCATAAAAGAATTTTGAGTATTCGAACGGTTCGAATCTAAATTTATAGAAAATGCGGGGACTAGGATTCGAACCTAGGTAGGCACTAAGCACACGGGAGCCTAAATCCCGCCCGTTTGACCACTCCGGCATCCCCGCCTGAAATTAGTTAGATTTAGTGTTTTTAAAAGCTTAGTATTTACTTTTTAGAATCTTTTTCTTTAGTGGATTTTGTTTCTACTTCCTTAAGCTTTAATTTATCTTCTATTCCCAATCTGTCTATTAATTCCTTGTAACGATTTCTTATAGTTACTTCTGTTATCCCTGCAACATCTGCTACCTCTCTTTGAGTTTTTTTCTCGTCGTTAAGAAGGGCTGCGACATAAAGAGCAGCAGCCGCAATTCCTGCAGGACCTCTTCCAGAAGTTAATTCTGAAATATCTGCCTTCTTTAAAATTTTCAGGGCTTCATTTTGAGTTTTTGGAGATAGATGAAGAATGGATGAAAAACGAGATATATAGTCTTTAGGAGAAGAAGGGGTTACTTTTATTCCTAACTTTCTAATTATGAATCTATATGTCCTTCCTATTTCTTTTCTTGGGACATCTGATGCTGCAGCTATTTCATCCAATGTTCTCGGAATATTATATGAACGACATGCAGCGTAAATGCAGGCAGCTATTACTGATTCCATGCTTCTACCTCTAACAAGGCCTCTTTGGAGAACGAAGTTGTAAACTCTAGATGCTTCATCTCTTACAACTGAAGGTAGATTGAGAAATGAGGAAACTCTTCTCAATTCAGCCATTGCTAATCTTAGATTTCTTTCAATGGAAGTGGATACTCTTTCTTGCCATTTTTTCAAACGAAGAAATTTACGAGTTTGACCTGCTTCTAGTCTGTAGATGTCTGATATTTCTCCTACATTAGTAGTTAGACCTTTATCAAATTTCTGCATAGATAGCGGTGCACCACCCCTGCCTTTTTTTTCTGATTTATCAAATTGACCTCCCAAGTCTTGACCAGTGTCAACCATTTTTTCTTCAATTAGGAGACCGCACTCGTTACAGATTACTTCACCTTTCTGTTCGTCATAGGTTAGATCAATACTTCCGCATTCAGGACATCGCTTTACGTGACTCATTATTTGTATGAAAAGATTTAAATAGGTAAAGGCGGAGCACGATATTTAAGTCTTTCTATAGGTATCGAGAGTGTAAGTTCATTTATTCAACTAGAACTGCATTCACCATTCCTTCTCTTGAAGGACGGTTAGTTATTCTTGCTTTTCCAAGAGAAGTTTCTATTACTGCTCCCTTAAGAAGACGATTTTGTCTAGCAAGGAATCTGTTTTGCGGAGTCTCTATAACGTTCTTTATTTCTGCTTTCTTTACAGAATCTTTAGTTCTAACATTAACCTGATTTGATCTTAGCAGAATTGTCCTTTTGTTTCCACCCATAACATTTATTTTTTTTCTTTTTGGCTCTCCAAGCAATACATGGACTTCTTGCCCCTTCTTTTCATATAATTTCTTCTTTCTACTTAAGTGATATTTTCCGCCGGATGTTTTTCTTCCTGTTTTCATAGCATTTTTGGTTGAATATGCTTTATAAAGATTTTCTTTTTTTCAGATAAAGAAATGAATTTCTTATGTAAACATTGCAACGTTCAATAGTAATCTTTATATACTATAAAAATAAAAACCTTGCTATGGCGAATGGAATTGAGAGACCACTTGATCTTTTGAATGCGTCGAAAGGAAAGGAAGTTATTGTTCATTTGAAGAACGATAGGCAACTTGTAGGTGTTCTTAGGGCTTTTGATATTCATATAAATATAGTTCTTGATAACACAAAGGAAATGCATAGCGGAGAGATTAAGAAGAATCTTGGATTGACGTTTTTGAGAGGAGACACAATAATATTTATTTCTCCTGCTTCTTCAGCTTGATCGAATTTATATAGGTTACTTGTTTTTTGAATTTATGAGGTTTGCAGTTCAAGAAACTGCTATGGGTTGCGCCGTGGCTTCAGTAGCTAATTTATTAGAGATTAGTTATTCCAAGGCATTGAATTTGTTCGACAAACCTGAAAATCAAATTTTTAGAGGTTTTTTTTGCAAGGAAATCGTGTCAGCGTTGAAAAAACAAGGTTTGGATTATTCTTTTAAGAAATTGAATAAAAACAACAAGCATCTTTTACTAAAAGAAAGAATAATAGTTTTCGTTAAAGAAGGCAAGGACGATATCTACGGACACTATTTTGCTAAGAATAATACTAGATGGATTGATTCTTGGATTAATTGGCCATCTATTAATCCTGCTAGGGCTGGAACTAGAAAAGAACTTCCTGGAAAAGCATTATGGATAATTTATCCTTCTAAATAATTACAGGGCTAATTTGTCTAAGTCTTTTGGGATAAATGTATTTTTGAATATTTTTCTGGATTCATTAAGTAACTTCTTTGTATTGTGTTCATGTCTTTGCGATATATGGACTAAAACGAGCTTTTGGGATTTTGACTTTTTTGCTATTTCTGCTGCTTGTGAAGAGGTCAGATGAAAATATTCTTGTGCTTTTTCTTTTTCTTCAGATGAAAAACTTGATTCGCATATCAATATGTCTGAATTGTTTGCTAAGGCAATAGAGTTTTTGTTTGGAGCAGTGTCTAGGATAAAAGAAACCTTTTTTTGTTTTTCTATATAAGATAGAGATGATGCTTTTATCTTTTTTCCATTTATATAAATATCTTTTCCCTTTTGTAGTTCTCCAAGTAGCGGAGAGTTAGGCAGTTTTAGTTTTTTTAGTTTCTTTTTGTCAAGTCTTCTTTTTTCTTTTATAGTGAATGAGTAGGCATTTACTGGAGAATTGTGCAACATTTCTGAAGAATCTATTATTATTTCATTGTTTTCAAAAACTTTATTAGAGCTTTCAGTAATATTGAGTTTTATCCTAAATTTTCCAAAAGTTTTTTCTAAAAGGTTTACTTTTTCTTTGGTTCCCACAGGTCCGTGTAAATGAAGAGTTTTAGAATATCCTGACATTGAAAGGGTGTGTAAAAGACCAGCAAGACCTAGAGAGTGGTCTGCATGCCAATGCGTTAACAATATTTTCGTTATTTTTGTTGGAGGTATTTCCGCTAGTCTAAATTGTCTTTGTATTCCTTCACCACAGTCTATTAAAATATTTTCGTTTTTCCAACTCAAAAATATCCCTGTATGATTTCTTGTTTTTGTAGGTATGGATGCACCTGTTCCAAGAAAAGTTATGTTTATTTTATCACCCATTTCTTTATTAGCCAAATTCTCTTTAAATAGGTTGTCTATTGCTCTTTGAAAAGGTTTATAATAAAAAATATGTTAATTATTGTATGGAAGTTAGGTCTAAGGTTCTACAGGGATTCGCTCTTTTTTTGATTCTAGGAATTTTAATAGCAATAGTTCAATTAGGACATTTTGGAAGTCTGACTGGGAAAGTAGTTGCTTCACAAGGCGAGGAAATACTAGGGGATTTTATTGATCATATAGATATTAAGGCCCTCTTTATTGTTTTGACTATAACTATTGTTTTTTATTTAGCGATGTCTTCTTTTTTTGCACATAGGAATAGACTAAGTGCTAATTGGAGCTCTGGAAGGAATTTGATTAAAATAGAGCCAGACAATAATTTTAAATAGCGTTCTTCAGTTTTCAAGGTATGCTCCCGTAGCTCAGCCTGGATAGAGCATCAGACTTCTAATCTGAGGGTCGCAGGTTCAAATCCTGTCGGGAGCGTGTTTGTGGTCGGAGACCACAATTTCCTGAAAGGAGTTTGCACTTGAGTTCAGGTTCTAATCACTCAAACTTCTTTTATGGAAGTTTGAGGAACAGAGAACGAAGTTCTCTGTGCTGTCGGGAGCGTTTCTAAATCTTTATAAGCTATATTCTTATTTGTAAATTATAATCGTGCACGGATGGAGAGAATTTAGGGAAGTTTAAATTCTCAGTATCCTCCATTCTTACGAATGCACGGATGGCGAAGTGGTTAACGCGGTCGGCTGCAACCCGACTATCCGCAGGTTCAATTCCTGCTCCGTGCTTAGTTTTAGGAGTAGTGCCTAAGAAAGATTTAAATAGGTATTTAGGCACTACGTAGTATGAGAATAGAAAAGAAAACGTGGCCTGATATGTTTGAAAAAGTTTTGAAAGGAATAAAAAAATATGACCTAAGATTGGCTAATTTTCCAGTAAGTAACGGAGATATTCTTGTTTTAAGGGAGTGGAATCCAAAGACCAAAAAATATACTGGAAGAGAAATTGAAAAGAAAGTAACTCTTGTTGTGAAAAGCAAGGATTTGAGATATTGGAAAGAGGAAGAAATAAACAAGTACGGGTTTCAAATAATTTCTTTCGAATAATGGCGTTCATAGTTAAGAAAAAAATTGCAGGCAAAGAGTATTATTACTTGAGGGAAAGTAGGAGAATTAATGGAAAAGTTAAGGCTTTAACTTTAGGATATCTTGGGAAAACTAAAAAAGAAGCTAATGAAAGAATAAATAATAGACAGAATATAACAAATGCAG
>CAZOGX010000005.1:9364-16048 GCA_964579805.1 Candidatus Woesearchaeota archaeon
GAAAAAAGAAAAGAAATTCTGCAAGGGTTGTCTGAAAAAAAGACAAATAGCATAATTAATAAAGTGGAAAATAAAGATAATATTCTTAGAGAGAGTATTGTGGAAGACAAAAAAGAAACTTCTGGAAAAGAAAATGAATTTATGAGTTTCTTACAGGAAGGTGGGCTTGTTTGGGGTCCCGAACCTGAAATTTACGGGGGGCTTGCAGGATTTTACACTTATGGGCCGATTGGGAAGTTGTTAAAGAATAAAGTTGAAAATTCAGTAAGGAAAATTTTTAATGTGCATGGTTTTAGGGAAATTGAATGCCCTACTATTATGCCTGATAATGTTTGGAAGGCTTCAGGGCACTTAGATACTTTTACAGATCCAGTGATAAAGACTAAGGATGGTAAAGAAAGTTATAGGGTGGATAAACTTTTAGAAGAAAAAGGAATAAGCGTGAAGAGCTTAGATAAAGATTATTTGCTTGGGCTAATTAAAGAACATAATCTGAAAGCGCCTAGTGGAAAAGAGCTTGGAAACAGTATTGAAAATTATAGTCTTATGATGAAAACTAAAGTTGCTGGGCAAGATGCTTCGCTTAGACCAGAAACTGCTACTGTAACTTACTTGCCTTTTTTGAGAGTTTATAATTATTTCAGAAAAAAGTTACCTTTCGGTGTTTATCAGATTGGAAAAGCTTATAGAAATGAAATTTCTCCAAGGCAGGGTTTGTTAAGAGGCAGAGAATTCACACAGGCTGAAGGACAGATATTTGTAGATCCCTTGGACAAAAATAATTGGGAAAAATTTGATGAAATAAAGTCTGTTGAAATGCCTTTTTGGAATTCTGATAAGCAGAAAAACGATGAAGGCATAGAGAATGTCTCTTTAGCCCATGCTTTTGAAAAAGGATACGTTAAGAGCAAAGCTTATGCTTGGTGTCTGTGGCTTGCTTATACACAATTTGTTAATTTTGGAATACCTCTAGAGAGGATAAGGATAAGACAGCACGCAGAGGACGAGAGAGCGTTTTATGCCGATGATGCCTGGGATATTGAAATAAAGACAAATAATTATGGATGGGTTGAAATGTGTGGGGTGCATGACAGAACAGATTATGATTTAAAACAACATGAAAAACATAGCGGAACTAAACTTGAAGCTATCAGAGAGAATGCAGAAAGATTTACTCCACATATTCTAGAAATAGCTTTTGGGACTGATAGACCTTCTTACGCGTTGATTGATTTATTCTATGATAAAAAAACTGAAGCAGAGGGGAAAACCACTTTTAAAATCCCTTATCATATGGCTCCAATTGATGTGGCTATCTTTCCATTAATGAAAAAACCTGAATTGGTTGATTTTGCTAAAAAAGTAAAGGAGAAGTTAGAAAGATATTTTGTTATAGATTACGATGTTTCTGGGAGTATAGGAAAAAGATATTTGAGGGCAGCATTATCAGGAATACCTTTTGCAATTACAATAGATTATGATTCTTTAGAAAAAGGGGATGTTACTTTGAGGGATAGAGATAGCGAGAAACAAGTGAGGGTTAAGGTTAGTGAGTTAAGAGAGGTTTTATCTGGATTGATTGATGGAGAGACAAGGTTTGGGGAATTGTAATTTCTATTAAGTAACTACTGAGGAAAAGTTTAAAAACTGCTAGAAAATGTTATTTTTATGTATCCACAGATAAATGTAAGCGAATCTCAAATTATTATTCCTCAAGGACTAGCAGTCGAAGTTTCTGGAAGAGAATATGTCTTTTCTGGCGATTTAAGGTTGAATTATTTAGATCATCGAGGTGCTGGTGCTGGAGTTTATGTACAAAATCCTTTAGGTTCTGGTTCTATTACATTTCCTCCTAATTTAGAGGATGGAGATATCTTGCAATTTGCATATGAAATAGTTAGATCCCTTACAACTAGACATCAGTCAGTAGATAGAAAGGCTGGTTCTGGACTTAAATTAACTCCAGATGAGCAAAGAGAAAAAGTAGCTCTTGAAGCATTGCTACTTGTTGCTTAATTCTTAGAAACTATTAAAACTAGTGTTTTCTTTTATCCTCTATGCGAAGAGTGATTGAGTTTGGAAAAAGAGTAATTTTGGCTGAATGTGAGGAGAAAAGATGCGATTTGGTTTTTGAGAGTTTTCTAGGTTTGCTTGAAAGATTTAGAAGAGAGATTAGCAAAATTATGGATGACTATAAAATACCTAACCAAATAATTCTTATGTTTAAAGTAGGGAATGGGGATTTACAGGGTATGTATCGAGTACATAGCGAAGATATTTCTAAACATCTTATCGTGATAGACATTTATACGAGGCATTTTTTTGTCTATGGGACAGAAGAGGATTTGCTGGAAACCTTCATTCATGAGATTGTCCATCATAGGATAAAGAGTGAAAAGAAAACTATAGAGGAAACATATAAAATAATGAGGAAAATTATTTGCTAGGAAAGTTTATAATTACTCGTTATTTTATTTATTTAAGATGGTGAAGACAATAGGATTGATTTCTATTAAAGGAGGAGTTGGAAAGACTACTTTGAGTGCGGCGCTTGCTTCAGACTTAGTAAAGAGACATGAAGCAAGAGTTTTGCTTGTTGATGCTAATTATTCAGCTCCTAATCTTGGATTGCATATGAATATTCTTGCCCCTAAAAAAAGCGTTCATGATGTTCTCGCAGGTGGCGAAAATATGAAAGAGGCTATTCATTCTAGATACGGGGTTGATGTTATTCCTGGAAGCTTTTTGTTCAAAAGAAGTTATAATCCTTTGAAGTTGAGAAATAAAATTGCTTCTTTAAAGAAAAATTATGATTTTGTAATAATAGATTCTTCACCTAATTTAAATGATGAGTTGCTTTCTACTATGGTTGCTTCAGATATTTTGTTTGTAGTTTCTACTGCCGATTATCCTACTTTATCTTGTAGCATGAAAGCGGCTAGAGAGGCAAAATTGAGGGGAAAGCCGATTACAGGAATAATTTTGAATAAAGTTAGGGGCAAGTATGAAATTAGTCTTGATGAGGTCCAGGATTCTTTAGGAATACCAGTAGTAGCCAAAATTAAGGAGGACGACATTGTCCACATGGCTCTCCACGAGAGAGTTCCTGCTCCTGTTTTTTCAAGAGATGCGGCTTTTTCCAGAGAAGTTGGTAGATTAAGCGATTCTATAGTTGGTAAAAAAGAGAATAATTCTCTAAGAAAGTTTTTTGGATTAGACCTAAAGAAAGAACAAGTTAATAGAGAAGTTTTAAGGCAGAGTTTTTATAGTTCAATATTTAAATGATTTCATGAGGATAATTGAGAAATATGGTCTTTTGATTATCAAAGAAGGCGAATTTCTGATAAATAGAGAGTTTGGAACAAAATTCTTTTTAATGCCTGGAGGCAGACCGAAAGGTGACGAGGATTTTAGAGATTGTTTGAAGAGGGAAATAATGGAAGAGCTCGGATGTGAAATTATTGATGGAACTTTGAATCTTATTGGGGTTTTTGAGAATGTAGCTATTAATGATAGGGATGCGCTAGTTAGAATAAGTTTGTATCTTGGAGAAATTAAAGGCGAACCTCAAGTTAATTCGGAGATTGAGGAAATTAAATGGTTTGGAAAGGGAGACGATACTAGGTTATTATCGCCAATAATAAAAAATAAGATTTTGCCTGAAGTTTTAAAGAGGAATTTAATATGAGGGAAAGAGATTGTGTTTTTTGTAAGATTGCTAGAAAAGAACTCAATACTGATTTATTTTTAGAGGGAGATAATTTTGTTGCGTTTAAGGATATAAAACCTATTGTTAAAGGGCATGTTCTTGTTGTGCCTAAAAAACATTGCGTTACTTTGCTTGACATGCCTAATAAACTTGGGAATGAAATGCTTGAATTTATTAAGAAGGTTGCTTCAAAGCTAATGGATGAAAAATTAGGAGATGGATTTAATATGGCTATGAATAACTTGGAAGTTGCTGGACAAGTGGTAATGCATGCACATATTCATATTGTTCCTAGAAAGGAAGGAGATGGAGTTAAGATTCTGCATTAAAAATGATAAGTGAAAAACTGGTATTCTTTGGACTAATATTTTTAGCTGTCGTATTGGAGGGAGCGGGAGATGTAATATGGAAGATTTCCTCAATACAAAGTAAAAACCTTGTTAATGGATTATTTATTTTAGGATTTGTAGTTTATATGATTGGTGGAATATTTTGGGCTCTTTCTTTAAGACATGGGTATTTGTCTAAGGCAATTACTATTTTTACTGTCTTGAATCTTATAATAATTGTATTAGTAGGCGTCATTTTTTTTAAAGAGGATTTGTCTTGGACTAACAGAGCAGGAGTCTTATTTGGGATTATCGCAGTAGTTTTAATGGAGATTTAGATTATTTTTGTTGAGGGAATGTTACTTGCCCAGTTTTTTTATCAATATCTCTTTTTAACGGAAGGGCATATATTGTAGGTTCTTGGCTGTTTGCGTTATAAACAGGAATGACATCTAGTGCCTTTTGGACTTCTATATTTCTTAATAATTGTTCTAATTTTATCATCCTTAACATTAATTGTTTAAGTTTTTAATTATTGTGTTTAAAGGATGGCTTCGGGGAGGATTGAACTCCCGACCTCCGCCTTTCCCAATTTTTTTTCATGAGAGCGGCGCTCTACCACTAAGCTACGAAGCCAGAATTAGGAAAGATGGAGCTTTTTTAAAGATTGCTTATTATATACCTTTATGGTTGGAATAGAAGATCTAATTATTGAGTTGGGAAGACTAGGGCTTTGGATACAAGCGGTAGGCCTTATAGTTATTCTTTGGCTTATCTTCCAAGGCATAACTTTTTATCTAAACAGAAAAAAGAGAAAGTTGCTTGAGGATATAGATGAAAGAGTTACAAGAATAGAAAAAAAGGTTGATTCTTTAAGAAAAAGACGTTAATATTGTTCGTATTGAGGGGCTTCTTCTGCTGCCTGAATCACTTTGGGTTTTCTTACTTTTGTTTCAGCTCTTTTTAATCTTGCAATATAGCCGGCTATTTTATTTCTTATCTTTTTTGAAGGCATAGTATTTGAGAGAATCTTTTTATTTGCTTCAAAAGTATTATCGAATGGAAGTTCTTTTTCCATTAATTCAAATGATGCTCTTTTGACCATTGCTTGTTTTATTCTTCCCATTCTATAACCTTTAGAAAAGCTTTTGGAGTCCAAAACCCCTATCTTTTCTATAGCTATTTCTTGAGGAGGTTATTTAAAGGTTATGGTTTATTAGAAAATATGCAAGAAAAAGATGCTCTTATAGGCCTTTATGATGAGAAGGGCGAGCTTATTGGAAGTAAAGCAAGAAAGGATATTGACAAGACAAAAGATATAATTAAGTGCGTTAATGTCATCTTATTTGATGAAAGCAACAGGATATTTATGGCTAAGTTTACCAATGAACTTTGGGCTAATAAGTGGGGCGGTAGTTGTTTTGGATTGGTAAGGAGGGAAGAAAAGACGAAAGATGCAGCTCTTAGAACTGCCGAAAGAGAACTAGGATTTTCAGGTAAACTTGATTTTATTAATGAGAAATATTACGATTTTAAAGAGACTAGAGTAATAATGAGTGTTTTTGTAGGCAGAGGCAAGAATGTTTTTCCTAATTCACAAGATATTTATGAGTTTGAGTGGTTTGGTTTAATGGACGCAGAAGATATGATTAAAAAGGGAGAATGTTCTCCGACTTTTTCTGCAGCAGTTAAGATGTTAGGTCTTTGAATTTTTGACTTTTAGATTTTGATTTTTTCAAACTTTAGAAAATTACGCCACTCTTCTAGATAGGATTTCGCGTTCTTATCAATTTCTCCTGGAGAGATTATTAGGGCAGGCATTTTTTGGGATTGCGCTTGCTGAAGAGCTAAAACTAGGTCATCAGTAGTTATTTTCTTTTTGTCCTTAGCTATTAGAAGATGTTCTTGTTTTCCGAAGATAGTGTCGTGTCTTACCTTTGAACAATATTCTTTCTTTTTTACCATGATCTTCTCTAATATTTCAACGTCTTTGAATGCAAGATAATCTTCAACGTCTGTTGCAAATTTTGATGCTACTTCTTTTGTTTTATTTTTGAAAATATTTTCTTTGACGGGCTCTTTTTTAGCATCTTCTTTTATCTTTTCTACAACCTCGCCTTTCTCTTCTATTTTTGTTTCTTTAGTTTCTGGTTGGTTTATAGGTTCTCTTATTTCTGGATTGCTGGTCTTTGTCTGTATTTGAGGAGTGTTTATTGAGGATTCAATCTTTTCCTTTAGTTCATTGTCAGGGACAAGATAATGTTTCCAAAAAATTTTAGATTGCCCATCAATGCTAATATTAACTGGGACTGCAAAGTCTTTTATTTTTCTTAAAGCTACTCTTATTGCTGGTTCCATATCCTCATCTTTTAGCACCTGGGATGACTTTAGAAGATGAAATGCTTCTTTTTCTTTTTGATTTAAGTGTTCTGTAAAGTTTTCCAGAGCATGTTCTTGTCCATTAATATAATAAAGAGGCGATGCTCCTACACGCATATCGCTAATTTTTAGCTTTCTTTCAGCAACTAATTCAGAGAGAAAAGCTCCTGCAAACAGGGGGGATAAACCTGTCTCTTTTGCAATTCTTGTTGGAAAGCTAGGACCCTTTAGCCTGATTACAGATAGAATTTTTTCTTTTTGATTCTG
>CAZOGX010000005.1:16058-17064 GCA_964579805.1 Candidatus Woesearchaeota archaeon
TATTGGTCAAAAGCACTTGAAAGAGCAAAGAACTGGCTAGAATAGAGAGGTTATTGTTATAAAGATTGTTATTGAGGGAGAGCTATATTCTTTTGATTTTTTGCCTACATTTAAGCTATTAGGGTTTTAGCCATCTAATCTCGTAGAAAGTTACATCTTCTTCATCATCTAGTATTCCTATTAGAAGATTCTTCTTTGCAGAATGAGCTACTCTATTTTTTGCTGCAAAATCATACCAGCTATGGTTTTCAGATTCTTTTACGCAGAATAGAATCCATAAAGAATGGTCTTCTCCAGGCTTTACTCCTTTTTTATAAACTCTGAAGTCAGCTCCGAACTTAAGGGCAGTTTTTAGGACATAACCTCTAGCTCGCAAGTTAGTAAACACAGGAAGTTTTAATTCTATTCTTTTATCGTGCTTTTTTGATTTTTTTAATAAGGATTCAAACGCAAGTACTCTGTTATTTTGATGGACTTGCATTTTTTTATTTTTAACTAGATAGAGAGATTCAATTAAAGAATATTCTATTTTTCCATCTTTTTTTTCTCCAAAACGTGATTTTTCAAATAACGAGAAAGCCTCTGTTGATACGGATGTTACTTTTGAGCCTGATAAATTAGAGGTTATCATTCTTGTAAATAGCGAATAGGATATTTAAGGGTGTTGTTTAGTAAGATTTATATCGGCTTTTAGAGTATACTTGCTATGGATAAAAATTTGAGAATAATTAATTTTTCTAAGATTGAAAAAAAATGGCAGAAAAAATGGGAAGAATCTGGAGTTTTTGTTTCCAAGGAGAAAAAAGGAACTAAGAAATTCTATATATGTGAGATGTATCCTTATCCTTCTGGATATGGTCTTCATATGGGTCATGCATTCAATTATACAATTGGAGATATACAGGCTAGATTGAGGAGAATGCAAGGATTTAATGTTCTTTATCCTATGGGGTTTGATAGTTTTGGATTACCTGCAGAAAACGCAGCAATAAAGGAAAAATCTCAT
>CAZOGX010000006.1:0-1158 GCA_964579805.1 Candidatus Woesearchaeota archaeon
AAGGTCGGATGGAAAACTTATTCCTTTGCTACAATTATCGGTTTTATACCATATGCGTTCGTTATTGCTTATCTTGGAGAACTACCCTTTATTTATCTTATAAATGCCTTGCTGATAGGAAGCATAATTTTTATTTTAATATTGATTATAGGGGTAGCAAGTCATGGAAAAGGAAGGAAAAAAGTTTTTGATTTGTGGAGCAAATTGTTTAGATGAATCTTTATAGTGAAATAATCTTTAAATAAGGAACATATTTCTTCTGGAGAATGTTTCACGATCCTAGAAAACTTGATATAGACAGGAGAGGAGATATAGATGATATCACTCAAAAATTGATTCCTGTAGGAGTTATTGCAAGAGTCGTTCATACTGCTATTTCTCCAGCTGTTTATCTTTTTATGGGCTCTGTTCACCCTTCTGTTGTAAATCCTTATTCTGTTTTGGCTGCCGCTTATGTTGCAGCGAGATGTGCTCAAAAGGCTGAAGAGTTTCTTACTGAAGATCAAACCGAAAGACTTAAATAGAAAATATGTATTAAACTATCATATGATAAATAAGAACATATTACACTCTTGCCATAGGGAGGGCTTTGATCAAGAAGAGTTATATGGAGCATACAAAATTTTCTTTGGGACTTTAGTTTCTGAATCACGTCTTAAGATAATTAATCTTTTGAGAAGAGGAAAGAAAAATGTTTCTGAAATAATGCAGGAGTTGAAGATGGACCAAACTGCGGCATCTCATGATTTAAGGAGATTAAGGGATTGTGGATTTGTGATTTATGAAAGAGAAGGGAAGTTTAGATACTATAAATTGAATGAGGAAACTATCAAGCCACTTATGGGGTTAATAGAAAAACATATGGGAAATTATTGCGTTCATATTTTGAGGGGGATGAAAGATGGGTAAAAACAATAACGCTCTAGTCATAATAATAGTCGTATTAGCTTTGTTATTTTTAGGAAGTTTTGGAATGATGGGTTTCGGGGGAATGATGCGAGGAATGTATGGTTCTAATTATCTTTGCGGAAATGTTGGAGGAATATGGTGTTACTGGCCTAACTTCGGTTTTATCTTTGGTAGCTTATTTATGGTTGCTTTCTGGGTTTTAGTAATTCTTGCAATAATCTGGTTTATTAATAATTTAAACAAAAATAA
>CAZOGX010000006.1:1168-15263 GCA_964579805.1 Candidatus Woesearchaeota archaeon
AGATGAAAAGAATTAAGGTCTTAATTCAGGGAATGCATTGTGCTTCTTGTGCTTCAAATATAGAGAGAAGTCTTAGAAAAATTAAAGGCGTTAAAGAATGTGTTGTAAGTCCTGTAACTAACAAAGCTTTTGTTGAAAGTGAAGGAAAAATAGATGAGGGAGAGATTAAGAAGGCAGTTTCAAGAGTTGGAAATTATAAAGTCGTAGATATAGATGAGGGCTAAAATGAATGGAATTAAACACGAGCACCATGAGATGGATATGAGCGAGCACAATCACTCAAAGGTGCAGAGTCTTGACATTGAAGCACTTGAGATTCGAGGCTGGAAACTTAAGCTTGTTTGGAGTTGGATATTTGCTATTCCTGTTGCTTTGTTAATGCTATCAGAAAGAATTTTTGGAATGTCAATTATTAAGGACGAGGGAATGGTTATCGCCTTACTTTTTTTGGCTTTTCCTGTTGTGTTTATATTTGGATGGAGCACAATTACAGGTGGATTGAAAGGCTTTACTAATTTTTACTTTAATATGGATTCTCTTATTGCTTTGGGAACTGTTGTTGCCTACTTGTCTGGGATTTTTAATCTGCTTGGAGTAGTTGATGATTATTCTGGAGTTTCTGCTATGATTATGGCTATTTTTATTACGGGAAAATTTATTGAGACTAAGGCAAGAGGTAAAGCAACGCAGGAAATTAAAAAGTTGCTTGAGCTTGGGGCTAAGAAGGCGAGGATATTAAGGGGCGGAAGAGAGATTGAAGTTGACATTTCTGACGTAAAGGTGGGAGACGTTATGATAATTAAACCAGGGGAAAAAATACCTACAGACGGAATTGTTGTAAAAGGCGAAAGTGCCGTTGATGAAAGTATGGTTACAGGAGAGAGTTTGCCTGTTGACAAAACGAAAGGAATGAAAGTTATTGGAGCAACCATTAACCAGGATGGTGTATTATATGTCAAAGCAGAAAAAGTAGGGAGAGATACATTCTTGGCGCATATTATAGATTTGGTTGAGGAAGCTCAAGGAACCAAGATTCCCATCCAGAAAT
The DNA here is from genome assembly GCA_964579805.1 of Candidatus Woesearchaeota archaeon. Taxonomy (GTDB): domain Archaea; phylum Nanobdellota; class Nanobdellia; order Pacearchaeales; family GW2011-AR1; genus CAZOGX01. The sequence continues at coordinate 2,217 of CAZOGX010000006.1, forward strand.
TAGCTGATAAAATAACTGGAATATTTGTTCCAGTGATATTAATTGTAGCGATAGTTGTCTTTGCCAATTGGTGGATTATCGGAGGAGAATTAAGTAGGGCTCTTGGAGTTGGAATTGCAGTTTTGGTTATTGCATGCCCCTGTGCTCTTGGCTTGGCTGTTCCTATCGCCTTGATGGTTGGAAGTGGAATGGGAGCTAAAAGAGGGATATTAATCAGGAGAGGAGAGGCAATTCAAACGATGAAAAAAGTTAAGATAGTAGTTATGGATAAGACAGGAACAATAACAAAGGGAAGACCGGAAGTTACAGATGTCTTTGCGAAAGTTAGGGAAAGCTACTTATTGAATATTGCTGGTTCTCTTGAGAAATTGAGCGAACATCCCATCGCTCAAGCGATTGTTAATTATGCTGACTTAAAGAAATACAGAAAAGTTACAGCATTTAAAGTTTTGAGGGGCAGGGGAGTTGAAGGTAAAATTGGGAGCAAGGAAATAGTAATTGGAAACAGAACTTTGATGGCTGATAAAAAAATAAATGTGAAGGGTTTTGAAGAAAAAATTGTGAATTTTGAGAATGCCGGAAAGACTACTATGATTGTTGCTGAAGATAAGAAAATAATTGGGATAATTGCAGTTGCGGATGCTGTTAAAAACGATTCTGTCAATGCGGTTGCAGAACTTAATAGAAACGGATATAGGATTATTATGCTTACAGGAGATAATGAGAGAACTGCCAGTGCGATTGCTAAACAGGTAGGAATTAAGGAAGTCATTGCTAATGTTCTCCCAGAAGATAAATCAAAGAAAGTTGAGGAACTTCAGAGAGAAGGGTTTGTGGCCTTCGTTGGAGATGGAATTAATGATGCTCCTGCTTTAAAACAAAGCAATGTAGGAATTGCTATGGGGAGCGGAACAGATATCGCAATTGAGGCAGGAGATATTGTTTTAGTAAATGGAAGTTTGATGGGTGTTGTTCAGGCAATTAATTTAAGCAAGGCAACATTTAGAAAAATTAAGCAGAATTTGTTTTGGGCATTCGCTTATAATGTTATTATGATTCCTATAGCTATTGCAGGATTATTAAACCCTGTTTTCGCAGAAATAGCTATGGCTTTGTCATCTATAAGTGTTGTTGGCAATGCTAACTTGTTGAGGAGGAGCAAGATATAAAAATACAATGGAGGAGATAATAAGATGAGTATGAAGGAATTTTTGTATGAATTAAGGAGTTCGGAAGGTAAAAGAGTAGAAGGAGATATAATTAAAACTATCTTCTATTCTTTGATTACTTCTTTTGTTGTTCTGGGGATTTTGTATTTTTTCAGATTTAGATATATTGATGGATTTATGTCTAGTTATGGATATTTTTTGTTTTTTGTTGCTTTAAGTTATGCTTTGATTGTTCCCGCAATAAGGCAGGTTAGGGCTTATTGTGAATTGCCTTGTATGTCTGGAATGATGGTTGGTATGACTACTGGTATGATTGCTGGATTTTTATCAGGATTTTTTATTGCTTCTACTAATGGGATTTTTATTGGTAGTGTCTTTGGGATGGCTGTCGGAATAGTATTTGGAGTGTGGAATGGAAAATGTTGCGGGGTGATGGGTTTTATGGAGGGAATAATGGCTGGTTTTATGGGCGGACTTATGGGTGCAATGACTGCCTTTATGCTATTTAACGATAATCTGAAGATAGCAACCGTTATAGTTTTCTTGGTTTCTGCAGTTATTTTATTTACTTTGAATTACATGATCTATAGGGAGATGAAAACTGAAAAAAGACAGAAGAAAGAGGGGCATTTGTTCTATGTCGTTTTAACTTTCTTCTTGATAATTCTAACAAGCTGGCTCATGGTTTGGGGACCAAGGAGCGGAGTGTTCGGATGATCTTTCATAAAGCTTATATTTTGAGAAAAGGATAGAATAATATGAATAATACTACAATTTTAGTTGGATTGATAATTGTTCTTGTAGCTGTGGGAGGATTTGTTTTTTTAAATTCTAATGGTGGGGTTGGTGATATTATTACTGGAGAGGTTGATGAGCTGGATGGAGACACGCAAAGGGTCGTCATAAGTCAGAATGGGTATAATTATGGAGATGTTCAAGCAGAAGCTGGAAAGCCTATTGCAATAAGTCTAGATTCTTCTGTTAAAGGCTGTTTGAGGGCGATTGTTTTTGAGGTGGAGGGTAAAAAATATTCTAAGTTTCTTGTTACGCCTGAAGATATATTGATGCTTCCTGCCTTGGATGAGGGAATTTACGATTTTGCTTGTACGATGGGTATGGGATTTGGGAAGTTGAGAGTTGAGTGATTTGCTAGATGTAAAAAACCTTTAGTTCCAAAGTTTCTTTGAGTTAATTTTCTTTAAAGTTACTTTTTTATTTGGTTCGTCGAAAGTTATTACAAAATTATCAAAGAAACCTGCTCTTCCTAAAAGAATAGGTGGAGGATCTCCCTCTAAAATTACACTTACTGGAACATTCAGCTCATATTTTTCGTGATTTTTGTTATCAGATATAATTAACCCCCTAGTGGTTCTTACAGATTTTACAGCTCCTCCAATTCCTCTGGATTCTTCAACTTTTTTATTTTCAAGAGCTATACCTAATAATTCTGCCATGTCCTTTGGAATAACGCTTAAATCTGCTCCAGAGTCAAGAAGCCCTATTACCTCATATTGATTTATCTTTCCTAGCAGAGTCACCGGGATAGAAGGGCTTTTTACGTTCCGGCCGTCTGGTCTTTTAATGGCCTTATATTTAAAATTAAGAGCCATTTTAGTAAATCATAGTTTCCTTATCAGGAATCTTTGCTATCAACAATTTTTTATTTCCGCATTTTTCTTTAGCTACTTCTACTGCTTTTTTGAGATTTTTATCATGAGAAACCAGTTTCCCTTCACATATTATAACCCACTCTCCGATATAGTTATCAAGGTTACTTTCAAGGTAATAGTTATAATTTACTTGTTTGGACTGTTGCATATCATTACTACTGCTTTGATGTTTATAAGGGTTTTTCTTTTTTATTAATGGTTATTCATACCTCAAGGCTTCAGTAGGTTTAATCTTAGATGCTTGGATAGCTGGTAATGTTCCCGAGATTGCGCCTGCGAGGAAAGCAAAAGCAAGACACGTAACTATTAACCAGGTTGGAGTTGCAATTGTGAGTAGATTAGTTCCTAGCTGGTTTATGGCTATGAATTCTATTATTTTTCCAGCGAGTATTCCTAGTATTACGCCAATTAATCCTCCAATTAGACCTAACACTCCAGATTCTATAAGGAATATAGAGGTTATATCTGAATTTTTTGCTCCTATTGCCTTCATGACTCCTATTTCTTTTCTTCTTTCTAAAACTGAAGTATACATTGTGTTTGCAATTCCTATTCCTCCAACTACTAGGGAAATTGCAGCTATTCCTCCTAAGAATGAGGTGATTATGTTTAATATTGTTCCAAAGCTTTCAAGAAGTTGTTCTGGAGTTAATATTGTAAAGTCTTGTGTTTTTTCAGTTACTTCTCTTGAACTTCTTAGGCGTCTTTCAACTCTATCTGCTATTTGAAGGATGTCTTCTCCTTCCTCTATCTGGACCATTATTCCGTCAATTGTCTGAAGTCTTCTTCCCCCATATATATAACTCTATCATCTTGAGGGTTGCCTACTGATTCTAATATTCCCTTTACTTTGAAAGATTTATCATTAATTGTTATTTTGTTTCCTATTTCTACATTAAGGAACTGCCCTTGGTATTGAGAGCCTATGATTATTTCTCCTGTGTCTCCTTCTTCTAGGAATCTACCCCTTTCAATATCCATGGAAAAGGATTCAAAATACAGAGGTGCTGAATCTAAAGGTATTCCGCCTATATTTGTAAATCTTATGTCGTTCCCTACTTCTATTCTTGCAGGGGATGCTGTGAAGTAAGTTATCTCTTTTACTCCCAAGACTTTTTCTATTACATCTATGTCTTGTTGCGTCATTGTTGCTGCTCCGCCTGTTCCTGGACCTGCTAATTGTCCTTTAGGCTGTATGAAAAACTTGTCTGTTCCAAGAAGACGGAATTGTTCTTCTACTGCTTCTTGCAAACCTAAAGATAAAGATATTAGGAGAAAGATTGTTGCGATAGATATGAAAATACCTAAAATTGTTAAAAACGAACGGAGTTTTCTTTTCTTGAGGTTTCTTAAGGCGATAGTGAAGAAGTCGGAAATCATTTTCTCAAAGCCTCCACGGGATTTAATTTGCTGGCTTGCCATGCTGGGAAAGTGCCGAATAAAAGGCCAAGTAAAAATGAAAAGAGAGTTGCTGAAATTACAAGAGGGACAGAAATTCTGACCTGAATGGTTATTCCTCCTAAAAATGAACCGGCTAATGAAGAAACTCCAAAAGCTAACAATAGACCTAAAATAACTCCCACTATTCCTCCTATCAGTCCTAGGAGGGAGGATTCAATCACGAATATCTTTAAGATGTCAGAGTTTTTTGCTCCTATTGCCTTCATGACTCCTATTTCTTTTCTTCTTTCCAATACGGATGTGAACATCGTATTTGCAATCCCTATGGCTCCTATCAGAATTGAGATTGAAGCAATTCCAACTACTATTATGTTAATTATTCCAAGAATTGTACTAATTGCAGATATGCTTTGTAAAGGAGTTTGCACTGAAAACGTTTCTTCTCCTATTTTCTCTCTTCTATCTCTCCTTAACTCTGATTCAATTCTTTCTGCAACTTCTTCTATTTCTTTTTGGTTTTCAACTTGAACAACAATGATGTCTATATTCTCTTCTATATCCATTATCCTTCTTAGGTCGTCTTCCATCATTAGAATTACAGAGTTTACCTGAAAAGTTGAGCCTTTTTCTAATATGCCTATAACTTCAAAAATCTCTCCTTGTATGTTTAGATTAGCTCCTAGTCTTACTTGTTTCCCGAATTTGTTTTCATCTGTGAAATCGTATCCTATGACTATTTTTCCTTTATCTTCTTTTTTTAAAAAATTTCCTTCTGACAATTCTACATTTAAGGCGTCAACTATTATATCAATTTTTTCAGAGTCGTGTGGTACGCTGGCTATATAATCAAAAGAGGCCTCTTTGTTATATTCTACTTTTACTATTCTTATTAGTCTTGGAATAACGTTCTCTACCCCTCTAGTTTTTTCTATTATTTCAACATCATGTTTTACTAGAGGAGATATTGCTGTGCTTCCCGGAGGACCGAATCCAGTGCCTGCATTTTCAATTATTAATTTATCAGGGTCAAGTGAAGAAAACTGACCTACAATTGCTTGTTCTAATCCTTGACTTAGAGAGATGAGTGAAACAACCGCAGCAATTCCTATGAAGATTCCTAGCATTGTAAGCCATGAACGTAACCCTCTCTTTCTTAGGTTCTTTGAAGCTAGAATAAAGTATTCTGATAGCATGGCTATCTCCCTATGCTTTTTTTCATTCTTCTTCTTTTAGATAAATATCTCCAGATAAACCAGATTATTAATAAGGCTAGAACTATTGAAACATATAATATAGTATTGCTTCTACTAATTATTCCAAGCTCTATTGCTTTGTCTCTTGAATATACTTGCAGAGGAAGATTAATGTTTGAAATTATTTGTTTATTATCAAAGTCTTTGTATTCTACGAGAAATGAAATAGTTGGGTTTTCTGACTTGAAGATTACATCAAATGAAGTTGTCTCAAAGTCATCCGAATCTATTGTTCCTATATATGCTTCTTCTTCTGAAAGCAAGTTAAATCCTGAAGGGAATATTTTAACATTAACAAATTTAGCATCTGCAAATCCTTTGTTAACTATTCTTAGAGTAATTGATGATTTTTCATTTACTACTGGAGTTTCTGCTGATAACGAGAAAGATAATTCTGGTTGTCCTTTAACTGTTATTCCTATTGACCCATTTTTTGTTATTGTTTGGTTTCCTAATTTGTATGAAAGCAAGTAGGGTATTTGGTATTCTCCTGCAGAAATATCGTTATTTGCTTTGACTCTGAAAGAGAAGGTTTCTTCGTCGCCTTCATCCAATTCACTTGCTGAATCTGAAGAGCTTCCCACGGAGTTAAACGGAACGTTTTCAAAAATTAGCGTTAAGACTACGCTTTGTGCGTCTTCATCCAAAACATTTTCTACTTCTATTCTAATTACTGCTTCTGAACCTGGTGAAAGTGAATCTCCAGTTACAGAATTAACAACTAGGGCTGAAGTAGTAGCTACTCGTGTTCCGATGATTACTAGTGCGAAAATTGCGATAGTTAGTGTTTTTCTCATACTCTTAATTTAATTGAGGGGTTTAAAAAACTTGTGTCTTGTAACTTTGTAGTGAATAATATTTACTATTGGTATTTGGAAGGGTTTGTTCTTAAGTTATCTTCAGCGGTTTCCCAACCTGAAAATCTTTCGTCTTGTTCTATTCTTCCTCTAAATCGCTCTTCTAGTCTCTTGTATTGTCTTTCAGTTATTATTTTTACTCTTATTCCATGTTGCTCTCTTGATAGTTCAGCTTTAGCATAGGTCTTTTTTTGATATTTAGGTACTATTTTGTATCCAACAAGATTTCCTCTTGGGTCTTTTACTAAAAAGTCAAGCTTTTCTTTAACACTTCCTGACTTAAACAATGTCTGAAGTCTTTCTGGAACAGTTAACTCATACACTTTACCTCTTCTTTCTGTTCTACCAGAATATGCGATTATTCTTCCTAAATTTGCTTCCCAATCTGTTTTTGCTGTTCTTTCTATATCTGATCTATATCCCTGTATTTTTTGAGCAGGACTTATTCTTGCCTTTCTCACTGCTTCAGTATGTGTTAAATAAGGAAGATTATATTTTTCAAATAAATTAGCAATTCCTTGATTACTAATTTCAGTTTCATCTGATAGTCGCGCTAAACTTTTTTGTCCTATCTGATGCTCAATAAAGAGATGGTCTATTGGAGAAAGACCTCTCAATTTTTTTCTGGATTTCCAAGAGTCTAATTTATCAATTGTTTTTCGATAATGGTTCTTCCTATAATCGCCAGTCTTTAAAAGATAGTCTATTATTTCTTCTGGAGGAAGTATCATTAATTTGATTTAAGATATAGATATATAAATGTTACTAAAAAGTGGTTACTTATTTTCTAACATCTACCCATTTTCCCTTTAATTTTTTAGTTACTTTCTCTACCTTGCCGTCTTTAAGCCAGTAGATTGTTTTGGCGTATTTCTGGGCTAGGTGAGGTTCATGAGTTACCATAACTATCGTTTTACCTTCTTTGTTGAGAGCATCTAGAAAAGACATTACTTTTTCTTCTGTCTTGCTGTCTAAATTTCCTGTTGGCTCATCTGCCAAAATCATTTTTGGGTCGTTTGCTAATGCTCTAGCAATAGCTACTCTTTGTTGTTGTCCTCCAGAAAGCTGATTGGGATAATGGTCCATTCTATCTTCAAGCTCTACTTGTTTGAGAAGTTTTTCTGCCTTTAGTTCTCTTTCACTTTTTTCTATGTTTTGAAATAACATTGGAAGCATTATGTTTTCTTTAGCCGTTAAATTTGGTATTAAATTAAATGATTGAAAGATGAAACCTATTTCTTTTCCTCTAATTTGAGCCAGTTCAGATTCTGAAAGATATGAAATGTCTTTTTCAGTGAGATAAATTGAACCTTTCGTTGGTAAGTCTAAAGAACCAACAAGATTCATTGCAGTACTTTTACCGCTTCCAGAAGGACCCATTATTGCTACAAAGTCGCCCTCTTCTATTTTTATTTCTGCATTATCAAGGGCTTTTACAAGATTGTCTCCCATTTCGTAGTATTTTGCTACTCCCTTAAGTTCTATTATGTTTTTCATATCTTTCTTGAAAATTCTTTCTTTAAGAAGGTTTGCTTTTAGGAAAGATATTTATATCTAAATTTATTTCATGTCTCATGAATAAAGGGCTGATAGCAGTGATAGTTTTGGCGGTTCTTATAGTTGCAGGTTATTTTGTTTTCGGCGTAATTGGAGATTCTGAAGAGGAAGTAGATTATGACTTATCTAATGCCAATAGCGAACAAGAGAGAATAGAATTAATTGGTGCTGATTTGGAAGGTGAGAGAGAACATTTTGTTAAAATCACTGATGATGGATTTGTTCCTTCTTTTCTGGAAATTGCTAGATGGGAGAGCGTCACATTTACTAATTTTAAGAGCGTAAAAAGTTGGCCTGCCTCAAATATGCATCCAACGCATAGGTCTTATCCGGGTTCAGATATTGATAAATGCAATACTGTTGAAGAGGCAGGTATTTTTGATGCTTGCAGAGGTCTTGAAACTGGCGAGACCTATACTTTTTTCTTTAATGAAGTAGGAGAATGGAAATATCATGATCACTTGCAGGCAGGCATGACTGGGACTATAGTGGTTAAAGAAATATGAGGAATTGGGGTTTAATTTTTCTGAAAATTGGGCTAGCTTTCACTTTAATTTATGCCGGAACTAACATATTTATCTCTCCAGATAATTGGATTGGATTTGTTCCTCAATTTATGAAATCTTTTAGTGAATATGGTGCTTTGTATATGCACGGGGCAATAGATATTTTATTAGGATTGTGGGTTTTGTCAGGGTTTAGGGTATTTTTTGGCTCTCTGTTTTCAGCAATAAATGTTTTTTTTATAACCATTTTTAATATCGGAGCAATGGATATCGTATTTAGAGATGTAGGCATTTTCTTTATGGCTTTGGCTCTCTGTTTTTTAACTTATAAGACTAGGAGTTAGAATTTATATATTGTTTTGTACTGGATTATTTATGTCTAGGAATTCTGCTACTGGAGTTTTATTTGCAGTTCTGCTCTTATTATTACTTTTAGCTTCTTTGTACGTATTATACTTAAGTTTACCTAAAGAATCTGTGCCTTTTCAGGTTATTGGAAATGGAGAATCAGAGATTGAAAAGCCAGTTTATGAAACTAGCAAACAGTTTTATGAAAATATGCGATTTAGAGATAAAATAATAAGTTACAAGATTGATGAAACCTGCAGTCAAAAAAAAATCTCTGAAGTAAAGTATGTTTTTTCTACTCTTGAAGATAAGACTTCTCTTTCTTTTGTCTCCTCTCCAAGCCCTGAGTTGGAAATATCTTGTTCTGACGTTCAGAGAAGTTCAGCTAATAAAGGATATTTTATTGCGGGTGAAGGAGGACCAACTGAAGTAATAAATACTACATTATATGGAGTCATATTATCTGCAAAAGTTTCTTTTTTCAGAGAGGATAAATGTGAAGAACCTAAAGTCGCTATGCACGAGATACTTCATGCTTTAGGATTCGATCACAATAACAACCCCGGCAGTATTTTGTATCCTACCTTAGATTGTGCTCAAGAATTGGATGAATCCATTATTGAGGATTTAAATACAATTTATTCTGTAGATAGTAAACCAGACTTAAAAATTACTTCCGTTGAAGCTTCAGTTTCTGGAAGATATTTGAATTTTGAGCTAGAGGCTATTAATCAAGGTCTTGTAGACGCCGAAAATGTTTATCTTGAAGTTTATTCTGATAATAAGTTAATTAAGAGCTTTGATTTAAACGATATTAATATAGGGATACGAAAAACTCTTTCTGTAGGTAATTTGAGTACAGGATTCTTTAGCAGAGGCATTGATGAGCTGACCTTTGTCTTGGACCCTAAAAACGATTTAGATGAGATATTTGAAGATAATAATCAAATTTCTTTAAGAGTTTCTTGATTCATCCTTTTTCTTATGATGGTAGCAATTATCACAAGTATGCCTAGAGCTAATAGCCCTACTAGAAAGAGTATTAGAGGAACTAAATAGAAAGGGTTTTTTGTTACTCCTATTATATTTGCGGTAAATGGTTGTATTTTTTTTATGGGTTCATAACTTGTGCAATCTTTTTGGCTTGTCAGCATAGCATTTGGAAGTTTGTTGTAGTAAGTCCAACTTTGATTTTCTTGAGCATAAACTATTCTATGATTTTGTCCGGCTTGTCCTCTTCTGGTTAACGAGACTATTGATTCAATGTCTTCTCTTGAAACTTTTATAACTTCTTTGGAGTTCAGGAAAACTAGTTCTTGTCTCATTGCTTCTTGCCAATTGATATACGGGCTTTTTTCAGGGATAATGTCTGTAAAAATTATCTCATTTGAGTTTGAGGTTTTATAGAAGTCTAGGAGGTCTTCAAATTTTACTGCCATTTTAAAGTATCTCAATATCACTTCAACCTCGCTTTTTGTTTTTGAGTCTATGCAGAGAGGTTCAGAAGGAGTAGTAATGCAAACGCCAGAGCATGTTTCTGAACAGGGTTGTAATTTCTCATTTATTTCTAGAGTTATTTCAGTTTCCTCTCCGGCTTCATTTATGGTTATTATTTTTTTGTCTTTTTCAAAACTGCACGAGTTTTCAGAACATAGAATCTGCCATCCGCCTAGAGAATTAAGATTTATTTCTTCAATAGAGTATTCTCCTATTGTTGAAAATATCTTTACATGAGGGGTCTTTACTTCATTGAGTTTTGTAGGTATTTGCAATCTTATTGAGAGGCCTTCTGGAATTGAAGTTTCTTTAGCAATAGTCACTAAATCTTGAGCATATTGTGAATTAGTTATATATCCTACAGAGCTTAGCACAGATATTTTCTTAAGATTTGTAAGAGAATATGAAGGAACTACTGTTTCTACAGCATATTCTTCAGATGAGGTTAAACATGTCTGCGCATAAACAGGAAATATGAATAAAGTAGCAAAAAATATTATAAATAGCCACTTTGTCATCTCCTTCTTAATCTATTTGTATATATAAGAATTATTGAAATTAGAAGATAATGATTTTAAGGGCATCCCCTCGCCAAGAGTCGAACTTGGGTACTCCGGGTTCTATCTAACTTTTCTTTTCTCATGAAAAGAATCTGGTCGTACTTCATCCTTATCCTTTCGGAACGTCTGTACTAGACTTAATGTCTACAGCCGGATGCTCTACCGTTGAGCTACGAGGGGATTATTTTACTTAGATTTCTGGCTTTTAAAGGTTTACTAAAATCTGGAATTATAAATCAGTGATTTCCTTGCGAAGTTTCTGAAACGAAAGTGGTTTTGTTAGACATTGTATGCCTTATCTCGTTATTCTCTTTATAGGAGCCTGAAGCAATTGGTAACTCAAAGTTGCCGAATATTCTCATTTTTGAGTAGATTATATATGTGAATATTCTTTCTTCTCCAGCATTCAGCCTATGAATATCCCAAGATATTTTTCTAGTATTCTCATCAGTTTCTGATGGCTTTGACCCGAATCCATCATAGAGTTTGAAACCAACTGGCACCCTATCAGATATTTTTATATCAGATATATTTTTTCTTGCTTTAACTCTTATCTTTATCTTTAGAGCAAACTCACCACTTTTAGTTCTTATTGTGGATACTCTTTTTTCTACTGAAAGCGGTCTTTTCATGAAAAACTTAATCAATAGTGCGAAAAAGATTAACGCAATTAGGATGGCGAATGGAAGGGTATAATTTGTTGTTGCACTTATCCTCAATTCATCTCCAGGGTTTAGATTCTTTTCCCAAATATAATATGTAAAAAACCCCTTATTTTCTGAAGTAGTTGGCTTTTCAGAGAAAGAAGTAAATAGTCTTGATAATTTATCCTTTTTTATCTCTACTTTTGCGTTACTAGCTAGATTTCCTTCATTTTTTTTAATAGTCGTTTCTTTTCTTACTATTATTCCTGAGTTATCTTGAGTTACTGAAATTTCTCCCTTTTCAAGATAATTAATTATCTGCTCTTTTTCTGATTTTATGTCGTTCAGTTTGTAAGTTAGCTCAATAGAGTGTTCTCCTGCTGAAAGTTTTTTAACTTCCTCTTTCAATGGAACGTTAAATAAAATCTGCTCTTTTTCTGATAGATTTATAGTTTTCACGAAATCAAAAAATTTTGATTTTCCTAGTATCTCTAAACCCTCTATTTTTGCTTCTATAGTGTTTGTAAGTGTTATTGTTGCTTCTTTATCTCCTACTTGAATATTATTTACTTTTATTTCTACAATCTCTTTTGCCCCAAGTATTTCTAGCATTAATTTATCTGTAAAAAATCCTGTTTCTTCGCCTTTTATTTGATATTCGAATAAGTAAAGTCCTCTATGGTTTCTTGTGCTTTCGTGCGGAACTACTATTATTTTTAGTTCTTTTTCTGAATTTGGCTCAATGTAGAAAGTTTCTCTAGGATATATTGAGGCACTAATAAGAGAATATATTTGAAAATTATCTCCCTTGTCCTCGTTATTCTTTATTAACAGAAGAAAAGTTGCGTTTTTCGCTCCTGTTTCAGCAATTATTAGGTTGTCTTTCTCTAGTATGGAGACCTGAAGATTCGCTGCAGAAACGCCATATAAAGAGAGTAAGAAAACAGCCAAGATTAATAGTCCCTTTTTCATAGCGTGAATTATAGATGATTTATATATAAAGATTTGTATACAAATTATTAATTTCCGCTTTGTCTTTTACCTGTTAGTTCCAAGTAGGCCTTCATTTCTTCTTTAAAAACTTGGACATATTCTCTTACCTTGTCTTCCATCTGTTCAGTTCTTTGAGGAATTACATATTTATGATAAAGGTCTTTGAAGAAAGTCTGAATACTTGATGGACCCCATTTGCTGTTATAATCTTTTTCTAATTTACCGTTTATTTTAATTGTTAATTCGGCAACTTTATTCATTTTCTTTTTCTTCCCGTCTATTTCAACCTCGACATCTTTCATGCCTAGAACTTTCCACATAAAATCAAGATTTGCTCTGAAATAGTCTGAAATCTTTTTATTGACTACCCATTTAATCTCTAATTCTTTTTCGTCTCCCTTTACAACTTCTTTGTATTTATCTTCAGTTATAGTAAAATCTTCGCTTCTAAGCCATTCGTAGGCGTAGTTATATACATCTTTTATGTTTGTTATTCCTACAAACCAAACAACCTCTTTAAGTATTAGATCTCTCTCAACCATCTTTCTTTATTAGAAGTGGCGGGAATTATATTTAAACCTTATTAATTTAG
>CAZOGX010000007.1:0-14403 GCA_964579805.1 Candidatus Woesearchaeota archaeon
AAAAACGTTGGATACAATTCTAGTTATTGGAGAATCAGTTCGGAGACCAACGCTTCCACGAGATATAAGAAGAGAGTCTAAAGTCAAGTTTGCACTTTTATTAGTGATATATACATTATTGCCCCTATCGGAATCTCCCCCATTATTATCCAAAACACCAAAGCTTATTCTGGAGTTAATTATTCCAGCAATAAAAAGTCCGTAAGAATACTCATCGCTTACCGGATAGTTGTTATAAACAGAATTCGCCCTCATAGTCAAATTATTAAGTTCTCCGGAAACTATATCAAGATAAACACCCGCATAATCAAAACGGTTATCCTGAAGTAGAAAGAAATCTCCTTTGCTTGTCCGGTCTATTGCTTTACCCCCTTCACTTGATAAATATTCTGGAGAGGTTTTGTCCCTAGTATGCGAATAAAACCTTATCCCATTAATGGATAAATAATTAATTTCTTCAACGCCATCTTTCCACCCTGTGCCGTTTCCTATTTTTAAGACAGGTCTCTGAACAAGATAGCCATAACTGCCCACCACCATAGGCTCAAGAACAGACCTTCCAGATTTTTCCCATATTCCTTCTGAATTACCCAGGTATTCATTTTCCCAAACGTCTCCCCGTTTCAATAAAAGCCAATCAGGATAACCTGCTCTTAATAAAGCGTAGCCTTCAGAGAGAGTCTTCTTAGAAGTTTGAGGACTTAAACCATCATTGCTATCATTTCCCTCGCTAGAACTAACATAAATAACATTACTATCTGAACTTAAATTAAGCGCTCTATAAATCCTAAACCATCCTTGGCTACTTGAAGGACCCTCACCAGAATTTGGACCAAAACATCCAAGACTCATTCCCTTTGCACCACCTAAATCTTGAAAGTCTAAAAGACCATCATCATCATTATCAATCCCATCAAAACAATCCCCTGCTGAATATTCAGAGTCAAAAACTTTAGAATGTATTTTTAGAGTTTTACTTTTCACAACTTCCTCCCCATTATTAGAATAAATAACAAAATCATAAATTCCTTCAACAGGAAGATTAATACTAAATGGTTCACAATTTTCAAGATTGAAAGTCTCACCATTTAATTTATACCAGCAAGTCTCACCACTCTCCCCAACAATAGTATAATAAACACTAAAGTTATGTCCTGCAACATAATAGTCCGCATCCTCAATATTATTTATTGCAATTTTAATTGGCTCTTGAATGACTCCTCCTCCTGAACCGCCCCCAGTATCTCCACCGCCAGAGCTTCCGCCTCCTCCACCACCGCCTCCAGAACCTCCGCCACTAGGAGGCAAAGGAGACGAAAGATTACTTCCATTAATCACATTTGTTCTATTATTGTAGATTATTTCATCTTCATAATTTGACCTGTCTTGTTCTGAATTATTAACATCTTGAAAGATATAAAACAAAATTATACTCGCAATTACTAAAAATACAACTATTATGGAAAAAATCAGAATATTAGTTGTTAAAAATCCTCTTTTCATATAAGTATTAGTGTTAATCTGCATTTAAATTAATTTCTTACCAAACCATAACAGTTAATGTAGCAAACTCCTCAACTTTATTAGTGTTTCTTAAAATTTCAACCCTTCTTTCTTTTGAAAAAACCTCAATATTTTGCGAATGTTCTCTGTCAGCCAAGATAGTTTCACCATTATCAAATTCAATTCTAAAACCAAAATCCCGGGTGTGGGGGATATTCAGTCTAGATTTTAAGGTTTCATAATCGCCATAATATGTTGAGTTTAATTCAACCAACTTGCCTTCAGAGATTATCTCTAAGGTTTCAGAAGAAGAGATCGAATAGTTTTCAGGAGTCAGAAAATCGCCTCCTATTAATTGATTTCTATCTAAATAAGTGCTAAAATAGGCAATAACGAATCTATTAGGAGGGTTAGAGAAGGTTATTATCTCTCCTGAAATTCCAGAATCAACTTTTTGACCTAGACTATTTCTAGCTAACATACCTGGATTATTCAATTCACTTGGTGAATCTAATGATACCAAGATTGAATCGCTTTTTATAAAAATAGAATATTTTTCAACAACAATGGAAGACTCTTGCAAGATTTTATTTGAAACATACTCTCCAAATGTGCTAAGACCATCATCTGCCTTAAACGGACTGAAGTAGTAGAAGGCAAAAATTAGAAAAGTCACAAATATAACAAATGACAAAATGACCTCTATATGAGATATACCTCTACTATTCATAATTTTGATAAAAGCAAAACCCGATATATATACCTTCTTAAAAACACAATTTCTAAAACAGATTAATAAGGTATTTAAAAACTTTTTACAATGCTTTAAGATGAAAGATACAATTCTAGAAATAATGAAGAAGAAGGAGCTTTCAGACATACCTGTCCAGTTGGTAGAGGAAACTCTTCTTAAAATTTTGAAAAGAAATAATCTTACAAATATACCCAAAAGAAAAAAGTTTCGCAAACAAATAATCAAAGAAACTCGTGCAGAATTGAGGAAATATACTGGAATGTTCCAAATAAAAAATAAAAAGAGAGAGAAATTTCTAAATTTGAATGAACTCTCAAGATTGCTTGATACGCATACTTCCACTAAGGAAAGAAAAGAGATATATCCAGAAATAATAAATCTTATAAAACAATATAACCCAAAATCAATATTGGATTTAGGTGCAGGCCTTAATCCCCTAGTTCTGGCTATAAACTTTAAAGATGCAAAATACACCGCTTACGATATAAAAGCAGATGAAATATCTCTTTTAAATTCTTTTTTTAAAAAAAATAATTTAAATGCTTCTGCGTCCGTCAAAGACATAAGAAAAGCCAATAATCTTCCAAAAGCAGACTTAACTTTAATATTCAAAACGTTAGACATTTTAGAAACGAAAGGCCACAAATATGCTCAACATATAATGTCTATCCTAGATTCTAACTATGTAATAGTCAGTTTCTCAACTAAGACTTTGTCAGGAAAAAATATGAAAAATATTAGAAGGGCATGGTTTGAATCTATTCTTAAAAGCCTAAATTACTTGTATGAAATAAAGATTTTCAGTAACGAAGTCTTTTACATAGTCAAAAAAAATTCTGATAATCCTTGATTATTTTCTCATCTATTTTATAAAAAGGCTCCTGCCCCAGTGGAAATAAGAAAAGCAGTAACTGCCAAAATAAATGAATGTTTTACTCCTGCTTTTATGCTTCCTTCCGCCAGTTTACCAACTACAAACCCAGTAAAAACGCCTTGAATAAGGAGAAGATAAAGAAAAGGTCTTGCAAGTTGCTCGGGACTTGCTGCCTGTCCGGTAATGCTTCCTATTTCGCTACTAAAGTCTCCTATATTTCCTAAAGAACCTATATCAGCAGTTAAAGGAAGGATCTTGAATTGCATTACAAGCATTATACCTATAAAAATGAAGAAAATTATATATCCTTGTACAACCAAATTATATATCGCCGCCTTTCTTTCTTTTCTAAGCTTCTCAATTTGATACATAGATTTTGCCACAGAATCAAGAATATGTTCTATTTGTCCACCAGCAGACTCGGCTTCCCTTATAAGTGTAATAGCTCTTTGTATTGTAACGCTTCCAATATCCTGCGCAAAATTATGAAATGCAGTACTTATTGGGATGCCCATAGAAATCTGATTAGCTAGTTTTTGTACATTCCAAGTAAGAGATCCAAAATTTTTATTTCTCATATTTATTATGCTTTGACCAATAGGGTTTCCAGATTTGACACTTTCAGCAAGGTTTCTACTGAATTCAAGGAATCTTTCATTCTTGTCTTTTTCAATGTTAGATTCTATAACTAAAACTGCAACAAAGGGCAAGGCCAGTATTACTGCAGATATACCAAGGAGAAAGAAAAATATCTTGTCGCCCATAAAAAATATTACATCTACAAGCACGATTATAAGCGAGAAGATTATTCCTATCAGGTGTGTTTTTCCAAGTTTCATTTTAATACGTAGGTTGTTTTAAGTGTAAGAATGCAAGGAATAATATGTTTATTATTCCTACTACTCCTATTATGGCCAAGGTCATTTCTGCGATACTAAGTCCTGTTTGTAAGCCAGAGACAGAAATCATTATCAAAAGCATTAACAAAATCATCGGAGCAGCAATTACTATGCTTATATAAATATCCATAAATGTTTCTGCAGTTTTAGTAAACTTTTCCCTCTCTAGCCTATATTCTAAAAGTAAAGATTCGGCTCGTTTTTCAAAAAATCCTTTGATATCTCCTCCAGAGTTAATTGTTATGCTTATCCCATTAAGCAATTCAGATAGTCTAGAGCTAGGTGTAGCCATTGCTACATTTCGCAACGCAGTACTCAAATCATATCCATATATATTTGTTTGATTTATTATTTTTCTAAACTCCTTTCCAGAATATTTGTATTCTGTGCTAAGGCTTATTATTCTAAATATTTCTGCAGGCTCTATTCCGCTTCCAGAAATAGAAGCCATATGAATAACAACGAAGGGTAGTTCCTGTTCAATTCTCTTTCCAAGGGCACTTTTTTCTGCAGACGGAAAAAAATAAAATAAAACGAAAGTTAGCAAAGGAACTGCTATTACTATCCAAAATACTTTTATTAGCCTATCAAGAAAAGCGCCTTGATATGCGTCTATGAATGGGAATTGTAAACTTATTGTGAAGAAAAGCAAAAAAACAAAGAGAAAAAAGGAAAGGGCTGCAGAAAACAACGTAGTGAAAAGCAACATAGAAATATAAGTCGCAGTAAGAACATTTAAGTTGCTTCTTCTTATATCCAAGCTAAGACTCTTAAAGTAGCCCTTGTCTATCCAAGCCTGAACAACGCCAAGGAAAATTTTGTTGGACAATCTCCCATAAACGCTATTTTTTTTGAATTGTTCCCCAAGATCTATCTTTTCTTTTTTAGATTTTCTAATCTTTTTTATCAATGATTCTTCAATATTAAGTTCTTTCAAGTAAGATTCTCTATCAGAGGATTTCAATAATATTTCATTGTCCTTTTCAATTCTAACTGGGATGATTTCACTAGGTCTAGACTTCTTTTCAGGGGATAGTTTCTTTATCAGGGTAATTTCAGATAATAGGGAGGGAATCGTGTTATTCAAAATCCTTATTCTGCTTTTCAGACTTTCAATTACTTCTGAAACCAACTTCTTTTCTTCAAAGTTCATAGACTCCTGTTTATTAACCAAAGAAGAAATCTCCCCAGCCATCTTAATTTCTGCAGAAATATTTTTTCTCAACTCATCAATCATGCAAGAATATCCTCCACCTTTTTCTGAAGTTTTAGCATATCTTTCTTAATTGCTTCCACTCTTTCTTGCCCTTTTTTATCAAAAGCATTCTTAAGTTCATAGCTCATTTCTTCTATAGTATTTAGAAGTTGCACAAGTAAAATTAAATCCTCTTTTTCCATAGATTGAGTAGCAAACTTAGATTTATAATTCTTCTCCAAATTAACTCAAATCCCAATCAAGCATCTACTGAATCCCATATTTGGCAAGGACTTCTTCAGGATTCTTATAGTAGGAATTAACTATATTCCTTACTTGATCGAAATCAAATATTTTTTTCTGGTAAAGGATATAGAGAAGCTTAGATCTTTTTACAAACTCTTCTTGTAGCTTTTGAATAGAAATTCCATACCTCAAGGATATCTTCTCAAGAACCTTGCTTTCTTTTTTAAAATAAAAAATGTCTTGCAATGGGCTCCACTTAAAAGGAGTGTTTACTAAAGCAGAACCATCGTTTTTAGCGCTCACTATTTCAACTATCTCTCGTAACCTTCTAGTTTCTTTATTTCTTACTACCGCGTGAGTCATTATAGCAACGCAATCTAAAATGTTAACTAATGTCGGAGAAAGTTCTATTGGAGGAGTTTCAAGTCTTTTTATCATTGTATCAACAGAATCTGCGTGCATAGTGCTTATGGAAGGATGTCCTGAAGCCATTCCTTGAAATAAAACAAAAGCTTCCTTACCTCTTACTTCACCAACAATAACATAATCAGGATTTTGCCTAAAAGAGTTTTTAAGAAGGTCAAACATATCTATCTCTCCAACTCTTCCCCTCCCTATAGATACTCTTGCGACCGCCGGTAGCCAGTTTTCTCTTGGAAGATTAAGTTCTTTAGTATCTTCAATTGAGACTACTCTTGATTCAGGAGGTATGAAAAAAGCTAAAGCATTTAACAAGGTAGTTTTACCGCTCGCAGTGCCTCCTGCTATAAATATGTTTGATTTATACTGTACTAAAAGCCAGAAGTAAGCAAGCATTTCAGGGCTTAAGGTGTTTAAAGAGATAAGTTGGGTAGGCGTCCAAGGTACTCTTGTGAATTTTCTTACTGTAAATGTAGGTCCTTTTGAGGTGACATCTTTAGTATAAGTAGCATTAACTCTGCTCCCATCTGGCAGGCTACCATCCAAAAGAGGTTCGGCATAAGAAATATATTTACCAGCTCTTTGAGCAAGTTTTTCAACAAAGTTAGCAAGTTTATCAACATCTTTAAAAGATAAATTAGTCCTAATATTCCTGTAAATTCTATGAACGACATAAACTGGAGTATCAGCTCCATTACATTCAATATCTTCAATAAAATAATCCCTTAACAAAGGCTCTATTTCATTTAGACCTATAAAATCTCTATAAAGATAATAAAATAATTTCTCATAAGTAGAATCAGAAATTTTAAGATTAAGTTCGCTTATAAGAAGACGAGAAGTTTTATCAATATATTTGAGCATACTATCCATAGATTTGTCAACAATTACATTTATGTTTATGAGCTCAAGCATAGCATCTTCTAGTTTCTTCAGGGCTGTTTTTTCATCTTCAGATAAAATAGGTTCTTCCAGTTCATAAACAAGTTCTTTTGTTTCACTATCCCAGAAAATGTGAGTGTTTGCGTAAGGAGCTATTAATGAATATCTTACATCTATCTTTGTTTTATCATCCAACCTTGGTAACGCAGGTATAGGCGGATTAGGGTTTATGCTTAAGTCCATGTTCCTCTCTTCATCATTGTATAGAAAATATTTATTTAAACCTTCTGTATTTCTACGATTCTCTAATATTTATGAGAGTTACTCCCTCAAAAGTTCCTTTGTTTTCTACAGCAAATTTATAAGGCACGCTTGCAGAAGTAAATTTAATGTTGTTTTCTGCATCATTAAATGTTATATTATATTGGGAATAATCAAGCTCTAACCTTATAGAGTGTCTTTTAACGCCCTCATTAGTAGTCACATTTATTCTTCCTATTTTTATTGATAATCCAGGTTCTGAATATAGAGATCTGCTTTCCTTCAACTCATAGACTATTCTATCATTGATTGCTTCAAAAGAAATTTCTCCTTGCCTCATCCTAAATTCAACTATTCTTACATTGCCTGGAGCAGAAAGAACTTCGCTGATTTTTGAGTCTAGTTTATTGAGAGAATCAATCGTTTGTTCTATAACTGTTCTATCCCTATATTCATTTATCTTTGGAGTGACTATTGCTATCACTAAACCTATCAAAGAAAGACCTATCAAAGTATAAACAACTGTCTCTATCCAAACTTGTCCTCTTTTATTCATTTCAGCTTCTCAAATCGTTTATTACTGATTCGTCTAAACATTGATTTATCTTTATGACATCAGCAACATCACATCTTCTACCATTCTCAAGAATTGGATATATCTGCATATTTTCAAATAACCCATTTATAACATAGCTACGCGTTTCCCCTTTTTTAGGAACGACCAATGTGTTTCCAGATAATAACATTTTAATTCCCTGAACTTCCGAGTTTTCTTCAATATCGTAAGAGTTAGCATTGCCCTTATATTCTAATGATATTGAAAAACCTTTGATTTTATCATCATTATTTTTTACAGAGAATCCAGTCTTATCATCAGATGCTTCGCCATCATCAAAACAATTATAAGGTGTTTGAGCAAACTCTAACTTGCCAAGAGCATTAAAACATTCCTCGCTTTTTCTTAAATTTTCCTTAGTAAACGGCACTACAAAAGCAACTATTATTGTTGCAGCCACAACGGTAATCATAAGAAGCAAAACCACCGCGATTATTGGAGAAATTCCTCTCTTTCCTATTAGGCCAACCATGATACGTAAAGAATAACCACATTTTTATATCTATCTCTAAACTTCTGTTAAATATCCATTTTCGTCAGGACAAGTGTATGCTACTTTTCCTCCACTCGTTTCTCCCAGAATTACAGGAACAACCAGTATATTTTCTCCTTCTTGAAAATTAGTCCCTAAAGAGAAACTTGCTGATTCACCATTTCCTATAGTGTTTTGAAATATCTCTTTTATTTCAACACTCCCCCTTGTTATTTTCTTTATACTTAATCCATAAATTGGAACATTTCCCCTATTTACTATATCTATTAAATATTCCCCATTGTTTAAGAAAATGCCTGATTCAAAAACGACATCTGGGCATGAAATTTCAATAGCTCTATCAAATTTTTGAGCCTTTTCAGCCACAAACCCCCTCGCCCATAAGAATATTATTATTGCGAGAACAACAACTATTGCTACTAGAAGAATAGTTGCTATTATAGGACTGACACCCTTTCTATTCAAAACCATCTTTACAACTGACAAATAAACTTTTTATATCTATCCACCAGGCTGCGATACTTCACACCTAAAATCTTGTCTAACAACAGATTCGGGACAAAAGACTTGCCTGTTGTCAAGATAAACTACTGCCTGACCTTCTATCTCAAATAACCTTTCAGCATTAGCTTGGCTAAAAACATATACTGGGCTTTCAAATCTTTCAGAGGGTTTTAAGCCGTCAGGAAATATTATTGACTCTCCCCCCAAGGTTTCTTTGAAAACTCTTTCTTTATCTCCAGCTCTTATAACTAAACCATCAATACTGAAAAGACCCCTATTGGTTACATTGACTTTTATTTTTCCTTCCGAGCAAACAACAGAGTCAATAGAAATAGAAATTTCTTTATAGCATTCTGGTTCATCTTTAGGGAGATAAATCTTGAGGTAAGCAAAAACCATTGTGGCCAAGGCCAAGGCTATCACTATTAACAAAACATATCCAACCATTAAGCTTACCCCTTTTTTATCCAACAGTAACAAGTCTTTCACCATTATCTACTTTCCTTATCACAAAGAAAAAATTTTGACCCTTTTTAAGTTCAAAATTATAATCTATCTCACTGACTCTAACTAAAACTCGATCATAAGTTCCATCTGAATCATCATCAATTCTATTTACTTCAGCTAACCTTCCAGTTCTTTGTTGTATGACAAAGGTATTTGGAATAGCGCCTGTTTGCAATCCAACTCTTCCAGCCTCAAATTCGTAAAAATAGATTCCTTGAAGACTTGAAGGATCTCCATAAACAAACAGAACTTCTTCCTTAGCTATATTTCCGTAATCAACAAGAAACCTTTTAGTTAAATCTAAAACATCTCTTTCATTAACTATTCCATAGTTAAGTACTTCTTTAGTCTCAAATCCTATTTCGTTTCCAAGCTCAAAAAAAACATTGTTTCTTTCAGTAACCTTAATTGAATTAGCTTGGGAACTTAAACCAATTACTACGCCGGCTATTACAACCGCAGCCACAAGAAAATATTGCCCCTTTTTATTCATACCCTCTTTAGAACTCAAAGTTATATAAACCTTATTTTAAACGTAGGCGGGGAGTTTGCTCGGTTAAAACAGAAAGTTTCCTTTCATCTTTCTCAATACTGTTACCCTGCAAGCACCGGAACTTCTGCTTAGGGCTGCTCCGATCAAGGCCTGACCCAGTTCACAGGAGCACGGTCGAACAGGACAGCATCTCAACGTCCAACGAAAGACTGTCTGCGTTCACGTCACGCACTCCTTCAAATCCACTTAAAGCCCGCTAGTGTGTAGCGCAGGGCTAACGCGCCGATTTGCCTACATTAAGACAGAGAATTTGAGGTTTTTAAGAGTATCTACTCATCACCATTTATTTGCTCTTTAATCTTTTTCAATTCCTCTTTCGGATTTTTTCTTATTGTTTGAGTGCTTCTTTCAGGCCTAAGAATCCATAAGAAAAGAAGAAGTAAAAAAACTAAGAAAAGAATGGCAGTTAAAACAATCATTGCTAAAGTAATGTCTATATCCATTAACTTGATTAAAAACTCGTCTTTTTAAGGATTGTTATTCTCTCAATCACATCTTCTTTAAAATGGGAATTCCTAATAAATAGAGGCAGTTTTCAATTGTTTGCATAAAACTTTTCACTATTTTAACTTTGAAATTTTCATCTTCGCTTCCTATAACTCTCTCAGATTGGTAAAA
This sequence comes from Candidatus Woesearchaeota archaeon, assembly GCA_964579805.1. Classification (GTDB taxonomy): domain Archaea; phylum Nanobdellota; class Nanobdellia; order Pacearchaeales; family GW2011-AR1; genus CAZOGX01. The sequence goes on from CAZOGX010000007.1 coordinate 10,326, forward strand.
TTCGTTAAATGCTTTTGCAAGTTCATAGGCGTAGTTTGCAATGTTATTAGGAGACAAGTTAAAGTATGCCTGTCTAACCACTTCTGGAAACTTACCAATTTCCGCAACTATTTTTTTTTGAGAATCGCTCACTTTGATAAGTTTATTCTTACTTGTTTTTACTTTTTCAATTATGCTTCTTGCTCTTGCATAGCTATACAATAGATACGGACCAGTATTTCCTTCAAATTTTATCTCTTCGTTAGGATTAAAAATTATTCCCTTATTGACATCTTGCTTTAGCATAGGATATTTCATTGCAGAGATTGATATTGCTAATGCCCTTTTTTCAATATCCTTCAAGTTATTACTTTCTCTCTCTAAAATTTCTTTCTTTGAAGCATCTATTAACTCCTGTCTTAATCCAGAGTAAAGAACATTGTCCCCGGTTCTAGAAGACATTTTTCCCCAAGGCAATCTTACCTCGTTAACTGGAACATATTTACATTTATCAACGCTAGAACCAATAAGTTCTAGAATTTTAAATATCTGGTGTATATGCATATCTTGTGCCTTACCCACAACATAAATTGATTTATCTATCTTGAATTTGTTAAATTTTTTCTCTGCAAGAGCTAAATCTTTTGCACCATAAAGAACAGTTCCGTCGCTTCTTAACAAAACTATCACTCCCAATTTTTCAAATCCGTGTTCTTTAAAATCAACAATTACAGCACCTTCTGACCTTTTAGCTATCCCCTTCTCAATCAACTCAAGACAGATGGTTCTAGCCCTTTTTTCTTCTTCACTTTCAAAAAAATGCACATCGAAATTTACGTCTAGCTCTCGGTATATCTTTGTCCAAGAATTTATTGATTCTTTCCTAGTTTTCATCCACAATCTCATTATTTTAGGGTCTCTTGAATCAAGTTTTTTATTTATCTCATAAACTTCTTTTTCACCAGCTTCGTTTTGTTCTAGTTTCTTTACTGCTTCTGTATAAATATCTGCAAACCATTTTTCATCTTTTTTTATTGTTTCCCCATCGTGAAATTTCCCATAAGCCCAAAGCCATTTAGCTATGTGCATACCCGTGTCTCCAGAATAATTTGCCCTTATGACTTTATCTCCACAAAATTCAATTATTCTTGCTATGCTCTCTCCTAAAGAGGTTCCCCTTATATGTCCTACATGAAAAGCTTTATGTGTATTTGGTTGCGAGAATTCTATCATTGTCCTCCCAGATCCATATTTTTCAGAGCCATACTTTTTTTTCTGTTTTAGAACCTTTTCTAGGACACTTTCAACAAATTCTGTTCTGTTTAAAAAGAAATTTACATAAGGACCAACAGCCTCAACTTTCTCAAAATGTTTGTTAGACTTTAACTTATCAGATATCTGTTTAGCTATATCGTTAGGATTTTTCTTGAGAACTTTAGAAAATGAGAAACAAGGAAGAGCATAATCTCCAAGAGAGGTATTCTTAGGAACCTCTAGGACCCTCTCTAATTCGCGTCTACCAATACCTTCAATATTAATAGAATCAAATATAATCTCTTTCATATAAACTTTAAACCTCAAACATAATTAATAAATCTTTCAATCTTATTTTCTTCTGAAGTAAACCACAAGCCCGACAACACCCACTATAAGAACAAAGAGAATTATTCCGCCTAGAGGTCTTAATTGTCCGTTCTCTCCAATAACTGCAGCAGTCAAGGCACCAAGAAGACCTTGTGCTTGAGACACTTCCAATTCACAAGCCTGACTTTCACTTATCTCAATGATTTCACCATCCGCCTGTCTATTCAAACAGACTCTAAATTGTTGACCTTCTAGACAAGCACTCCACTCTTCACAACTAATTTGTTCAGGTCTAAAGCTACTGCCCCTACTTGATTGTTGGCTAGCAAATTCAACACCCTCAAGAATTATAGGTGCCGGATTAACTGTAAATTGGACAACATCTTCTCCTTTATTAGGACCAATTCCTCCTGCAAAGATCTTGCTGCAGTATATTTTAACATCATGCGTTCCTTCCGAAAAACTCTTAGTCATTACATTATATGGGTTAGCCGCATCGGTAAAGGAATCATAAACACCATTAACTGACTTAATAACTCTACTTTGATATATTGTAACTTCTCCATTGCTTTCCAAGAAACAATTTATTTGGCCATTAACACCAACATCAAGTAAAAATTTAAACTGGACATCCACAATTGGTCCATCAAATGAAGTGCCGTCAAGAGGCGATTCAATTCTTACATCAACATAGCCTCTAGCATCCTGCAAGAATAAATCTCTTTTTTCTTCATCATTAGTATCCTCAACACCAACAATAAGAACATCTGTTTCAGGACTATATAAAATTTCAAAGAACTTTATCTGTTCTTCAGCAACTTCTTTTTCTTCAAAGACTTCATAGCTCTCAGAGTCATCTTTATCTTCAGCACCATGGACTATAGAAATTCCAACAGAGAAAAGCAATACAAACAAAATGGACATCACCAACAAAGTCTTTTTTTGCATAAACATAATAAGTATTCTTATTTAAAAACATTCCGCATAACTCAAATAAACACAATAAACCTTAAATACAAAATATCCGCAACCTTAATATGGATGATGATGAAAAAAGGTTAAGGATGGCTGTCATTGCAGGAGCTGCTCACGCTGCAAAGTATATGAGAAAAAACTGGAAAGCCGAAGAAGACGAGGTGGTCCAGCATGTTACAGAAAGCGTAGATGAAATCTTAGATAATATCGACGACCCATTGTAAAATGTTTCCCATAAAATTTGATAGAGATACAAGAGAATTGCAGATTTTTGCATTAGTTAATGAGCAGGGATTTCCCATCAAGCCTTATATTTTTTTACCAACTGGTGGAGAAGTATTAGAAAGATTTGAAATGAACTTAGAAACAGGAGAAATAAGAGATCCACAGCCCTATTCTAATGCTTCCAGATAATCTACCATTAATCTACCATTAAGCAACTTTTAAAAACCATAATCTTATTCTTTAGATAAGCGAGGGTAGCAAAGTGGTTAAATGCGCAGGACTTAAGAAGTCTATTCTTCGTTAGAAGAATACCAAACAGGATTGAGAAATCCTGTGGCTCAGTGCCTTCGTAGGTTCGAATCCTACCCCTCGCATTCCCAATCTCTAGATTGGGTAGTGATTCTAATCGCTGTTAAGGTTTGAAGAGAACTTGTTCTCGTGAGCTACCCCCCGCATTCCTAATATAGAATGGCTAAAAAAGAGAAAAGCAATAAGATTAGAGAGTTAGAGATAAGGTTATTAGAGAATTCGCTAGAACTTAACAAATTTAATTATCATATATGGGTAAGTATGTATTTAGAATCAATAGCTTTAATATTCCTCATTACCCAGCTCCTACTATCGCTTTTTAATGAATCTAAAGTCTCTGTTTTCATTGGGGGAATAGTTACCTTTATCGTATTTTCCATAATTATGAGTAAAAAAATTTATTCTGAAATGCGAAATGCTACGGCTAAATATGAGATACTTGGGAAAAGATTTGAAAAACTAGGAGTTGATTTAAATTCAATTAGCAAAGATATGCAAAAAGAACTTACATCTTTACCATATTGGAAGTTTATCAAAAACAGACTTTTTTATGGAAATTAAGACCTACTTCTTCCCAAACTTCTTCTTATAAGCATCAATTCCTTTCTTAATAGCCTCATACGCTTTCTTTTTATCATCAATTCTTAGAACCTCAACTTTCTTTCCCTGCAAAAGCTTGTAAGTCTCAAAGAAGTGTTTTATTTCAGCAACTATATGTTTAGGAAGGTCGTCTATATTATCAAAATCCTTGAATCTCGGGTCTTTGTCATAAACTGCAATTATCTTGTCGTCTTCTTCATTATCATCAATCATTCTCAAAACACCTATAACTCTCGCGTGTGCTAAGGTCATAGGATACACAGGTCTTCCGGTAAGAATTATGATATCTAGAGGATCACCATCACTCCATAAAGTCTGCGGAATAAAACCATAATCTCCAGGATAATGGACTGCAGAATAAAGGAATCTATCTAACATCAATAAACCGGTTTTTTTATCAATTTCA
>CAZOGX010000008.1:0-533 GCA_964579805.1 Candidatus Woesearchaeota archaeon
CACCAGCAAACTAATTTTCGGTAGCACCCATGACATATGTCATGTGGCTATACATGTTTATAAAAGAACATCAATGTTTAAATACCTCTTAAGAAAGAAAAAAGGGTGCTTACAGAAATAGAAGACCAGATACAAAGACTGGCTGAGAATCTTAGAAATCAAGATAGAAGCGATAGCACTGTCAAGACCTATGCGGCCGCATTAAGAAGTATGTCTAATGCGTTATCTAAACTTCCTACAGATATCTCAGACCATGATTTAGTAAATTATTTTAGACATATGAATGGTTCATTAGAAACTGCAAATGTTAGACTACATGCAATTAGCTCTTTACGTGAGGTATATGGGCTTCCAAAACCTGAATTCGGAAAAAGAGTTTTAAGAGATTTAAATCACGAACTAAAACCCTCAATACCATATAGAACTATAACCGAAGAACAATTTGAACAAATGCTCGGCAAAGTAAAAGGTAGAAAATATGCCGGTCCCCTCCCTGAAGCTTTTGGAGTTAATAGAGATCTCACTGCATTAGT
>CAZOGX010000008.1:543-8462 GCA_964579805.1 Candidatus Woesearchaeota archaeon
TTCTTATGTATAGATTTGGAGCAAGAATAGGTGAGGTTGTAGCAATGAATAGAGAGCATTTATCGGTGCTTGGAGGAGGAATAGAAGCCACATTTGGAGGTAAAACAACAAGAGTCCCATATTCTGATAATAGAGAAGAACCCGAAGCAGTAAGTGCCTACCTATCTGCTTGGGAAAGAGAAAGGAGTAAGGGAGTAGTCCGAGAAGAAGCCTTAATTGTAAACAGAGCTGGAAGAAGAATAACGGAAAGAAGTCTACGTAGAAGAATGCCTGCAAGTCAAAGGATTCTTAGAAGATCCCACTTAAAAAATCAAAGCATTAAATCTTCCTGATCTTAAAACCTTCAGAACTATCTTCTATTAAATACCCAAGCTCTTTAACTTGCTCTCTTAAAATATCGGCTTCCGCCCAATTCTTTTCCTTTCTTGCCTGTTCTCTGGCTTCAATAATTCTCAAAATACCCTCTGGAACTTTTACTTTTTCTTCCCTCATATCCTTAATTCCAAGACCTAAAACCTTATCCATCTTTTCCAGTAATTTTATTTTTTTCTTAGGTGAAAAATTAAAATCATCCAAGACGGCCCAGAAAACCTTTAGAGCTTGAGGGGTATTTAAATCGTCATTAATAGCTGACAAAAATTCTTTTTCATATTTACTGCTATTGTCATTTCCCTTATGATTTTCTTTTTTAGTTTCAACAACTTTTCTCCTTATCCTCTCATATGCGTTTCTAGCTCCTTCAAGACTTTCAATACTAAATTCAAGCTGTTTCCTGTAGTGAGTCTGCAAAAATAAATATCTGCAAGCCATCGCTGAAAAACCCTGTTCTTCCAATTCTGAGATAGTATAAAGACCTCCCGAACTTTTGCTTACTTTTTCTCCATTAAAAGTTAAAAAAGCGGAATGCATCCAATAGTTAACAAATTTTTTACCTGTAACGGCCTCGCTTTGCGCAATTTCATTTGTATGGTGCACGGAAATATGGTCTTCGCCTCCAGTATGTATATCAAACCTATCCCCTAAATATTTCATACTCATCGCAGAACATTCAAGATGCCAGCCAGGATAACCAGTTCCCCAAGGAGAGGCCCATTCTTGTTGTCTCTCTCCAGGCTTATCTGAAAGTTTCCACAAAGCAAAATCAGTTTTGTTTCTCTTTTCCCCAACATCAACTCTCTTCCCTGCTTTTAAGCCTCCAACATTTAACAACGCCAATTTTCCATAGTCTTTAAGTTTTGAAGTGTCAAAATAAACTCCGTCTTTAGTCCAATAAGTAAACTTCTTTTTCTCTAATTTTTTAACTAATTCTACTTGTTCCTTTATATGTTCACTGGCCTTAGGAAACTTATCAGGCTCAATTATATTCAATTTTTTCAAATCGGAAATAAAGGTCTTAAAATAAAAATTAGCAACATCTTTCACCTTTTTACCCTCTTTGATTGCTGCTTTCTCAATCTTATCCTCTCCTTCATCAGCATCAGAAGTCAAATGCCCTACGTCTGTGATGTTTACTATGTGTTTCACCTTTAATTTATTGTAAATTAGCGTCCTCTTTAATAAATCAGAAAAAAGATACGCCCTCATATTTCCTATAGTCGGTGCAGAATAAACTGTAGGTCCGCAAGAATAAATTCCTACCTGTCCTTTTTTCAATGGTTTAAATATTTCCTTTTTTCTACCTAGAGTATTATACAATAAAATGCTCATAACCCATTAAAGTATTAAGAAGTTATAAGGGTTTCTCTCATTATCCTTTCAATCAGTACCTCTCTTTGACTAATACTATTATAAGGAATAATTCTAACTCCCTCATTTTCCAAAAATCTTAATGGAGTCTGCGAACCTAGAAAGTCCCTATAAATTAAGACGCCTTTCTTTCCAGATTCGGGAAAAAATGTAGCCTCGTAATCAGCATTTACATGAAAGGAATCAACTGAGAATCCATACCCTCCAACTATCTCTCCAAGATTTTCATTTCCCAAACTTCCAGCAAAATAAAACGCAACTAGAACTCCCTTAAAGAATCCTTCTAAACCTGAAGCACTAAAAAAATTAAATTCTCCCTCTCTTGAAACTATATGAATATTTGAACTTACGCAAACCATTCTCTTTCCTAACAAAAATAGTTTTAATATCAAGGCTTATAAGTTTTATGCAAGCAATTTAGAAAAATCAACTATTTCTTCAAAACTTTTTAGAGAAGAAAAATCAGCTCTAAATCTTGAAGCGCCATCAAATCCTGAAAAGAAAGCATTTCCTATATACTTTACTCTTCCCAGATCTACAATATCATATTTCTTAACCAACTTGAGATATTCATTAAAAGCAGAAATTTTTTCTTTTCTGGTAATCTCCTTCTCCTTTCCAGTTTTAACATATCTAGCAATTTCTCTAAAAATAAATGGATTTCCTATAGCTCCTCTAGCAATCATTACGGCGTCACATCCTGCCTCGTTAACCATTTTTTCGGCATCTTTTCCTGAAGTTACATCGCCATTACCTATAACGGGTATTCCACAATTTTTCTTTATCTTTGAAATCCAAACCCATTCTGCAGGAAATTTATTGCTCTGCGTAGCAAGTCTAGCATGAACTGTCAAAGCGTCAGCTCCAGCCTTCTCAATTTTACTTGCTATTTTTAAAGCATTATTCTCCTTAAAACCTAGTCGTATTTTAGCAGTTACCGTTTGTCCAGAATCTTTCAGAATCTTAATCATTTGAGCAATTTTATCCGGGTTATTCAACAAAAAGCTTCCAGCCTCACTACCTACAATTCTTATAGAAGGACATCCACAATTAATGTCAATTAAATCATAATTATTTATATCTTCTAGTTTAGAAAGTTTCTCAAATTCCGCAACACTATTCCCAGTAACTTGTATTCCAACTGGTCTATCCTTAGTGTTGGTAACCATCAATTTTTTGGTCTTATCGTTCTCATGAAGAATTGCATCAACATATAACATCTCCGTATAAGCCATCCCAGCTCCCTGCTTCCTACATAATTCTCTATAGGCTAAGTCAGTAACATCAACCATAGGGGATAAAAATAGCCTATTAGGAATATTTACGTTTCCTATTTTTAAAGTCTTAAACAAATTCATATAAAAAGCAAAGCATTAAGATTTATAAAACTCTACTTTGAAGAACTACTCTCTAGTCTGTGAAACATATGGATTTCTAGCCAATGTCTCATGAGTAATTTTATCTCCATAAGCAATCAGTAATAGTTTTGCATCAAGAGGGACAGAAGGATCATGTTGTTCAAGAACTGTTCGAAAAACTCTTCTGTATCCATGATCTCTTTCAGTTTGCACCAAATCTAAAGAATGTCTTTTCTCAAATTCTCCAACAGAAAGGTCACCCACTCCTCCTCTTAAAAGACTTCCAACACTTTTGCCATCAGTAAAACGATTAAAATAGAAGTCATAAGAAATCATAGAAAACTCGTCAGTCTTTCTCAACCTTTCAACTACTAAATCAAGTTCATCTTTACAACTGTTCAAAAAAGAAGTTAATTCTTCCCTTGTAAAAGTTCTATTTCTAAAAGAGACATCAAATAATACTACTTCTCTTCCTAAAGGTTCACCATAATGAACAGGAGTAAATATTTCATCAGAACCCATCTCTTAATATACCAACATCTTTATATAACCTTTATTATTTCAGAATATATCATGGAAAAAGACATAGACAGAATTCCTAAAAATTCTGAAACTGACATTATAATCAGAATAGACGATTTCGGCGGAAAAGTCGGGCTAACTATCAGAGAATTCGTAAAATCAGAAAGATATACAGGATTCACAAAGGCTGGAACAAGAATTCCTCTTGAATATATAAAAGCATTCAAAGAAGCAATAAATTCAATTGATGAAAAAGAACTTATGAGTTTAGCAGGAACATCATCAGAAAGTCAAAATATATCTTCAACAGAAAAAGCATCTTCAAAACCAAAGACTCAAAAGAAGATTAGCATTTCAGAAGACGAAATGGCTATGTAGTTAAATAGTTCTCTCAGGAACCTCCAGTTTTGCTCTTATGAACAATCCCGCACTATGCAAAGTAGCCCATGACTCTCCGCCTACAAAAATTCTCTCAACCCCTAAATTTCCATTATTCCTCAAAACAGAAGGCAGATTAATATCTGGAATCTTAACTTCCACCTCTTTGTAAGTTCCATCAGGTAATTTTTGACCAGCCAATACATATACTCCTCCACTTCCTTCTCCAACAACTTCTAAACCCTTCAAAGGAACATAATTCCTAACAATGTAATTCAAAACATCATTTCCAGAATCAAATCTCTCTCTTCCAAGACCAAACAATCCCATAAAAACCCTAAAACTTAAGCATATAAAAACCTATTTCACCCAAAAAAGTAGCAACTAACACCTAATTTCCTTTTCTTCCTCTGTCCTCAAATCTTCCCAAGAAGTATCAAAAACAACATCAGCAGTTATTTTTTGCACCCCATATATTTCCTGATTATTGCAAACAACAAAATAATCAGCACATCTATTTCCTTCGCAGATTGCCTTCGTATAAGTATGGCTAAAAGTCTCCGTTTCTGTATGTGCAAAAAAGGAAGACAAAAGTACAATAAATAAAGTAAAACTATGGAAAATCATCAATCTCATACACCTCTATATCCATTATTGAAAAGATAAATTAACCTTTAAAAACACCTCTGCACTGAAAAGTATATGACAAAGATAAGACAACCAATAATAACAGTAGCAGGCCACGTAGACCACGGAAAAACCTCAATCCTAGACTCTTTTAGGGCTTCAAAAGTTCAGGAAGCAGAAGCCGGAGGTATAACGCAGAAAATCTCATTTACAAAATATCCTTACGAACAAATAATCAAATCCTGCCCTTTAATAAAAAAATCAGGAATTGACCTAAAAATACCTGGATTTCTATTTATAGACACGCCTGGACACGCAGCCTTCACAAACCTAAGAAAACGCGGTGGTTCTTTAGCAGACCTAGCTATTCTTGTAGTAGACATTAAGGAAGGCATAAAACCACAAACTGCAGAAGTTATATCTATTCTAAAAGCAAATAAAACTCCTTTCGTTATAGCCTTAAACAAAGTAGATACATTATCAGGTTGGCAAAAGAAAGGGTCAATAAAAGAATCAATAGATTCTATGCCTAATCATGTCCGACAGCAATTTGACACTTTACTATTAACTTTCCAGGGTTCTTTACAGAATCATGGATTTGAATCAGACCTATTTTATGAAGTTTCAGATTTTACAAAAAAAATAGCCATAGTCCCAACATCAGCAAGAACAAAAGAAGGGATATCTGAACTTCTATTTGTGCTATCAGGGCTATCTCAAAAGTTTCTAAGTGAAAGACTTAAAATTGGGGATGACGCAAAGGGAGTTATTCTAGAAATAAAGAAAGAAAAATCATCTGAAAACATTGAAGCAATCCTATACGATGGTGAATTAAAAGAAAGTGATGAAATAGTAATTGCGACTTTTGATTCAGTAGTTATATCAAAAGTCCGAGCATTACACGAAATATTGCCCTTATCAAATAAGTATGAGTCAAGAAAGAAGGCGCTAGCTGCAACAGGCGTAAGATTACAGTTAACAAATAAAGAAAACATTCTTCCAGGAATGCCATTTCAAAAGCTAAATAACAACCTTGAAGAAATAAAAAAGCAATTTAAAAAAGAAATTTCTAAAAATATAGAAACTGATAAACAAGGAATAATAATAAAGGCAGATTCTCTAGGTAGCCTTGAAGCCCTAATAACCTTGTTAAAACAGGCAAATATACAAATATTAAAAGCAGGAATCGGTCCAATCTCAAAATCAGACACCATTTCTGCAAAAGCAAATTTAGACATAAACCCTCTTGATGCAGTTATAGTAGGATTCAATACTACTGTAGAAGAAGAAATAGAGTCGTCTGGAATAAAAATATTAACAAATGACGTAGTTTACAGGTTAATAGAAGACCTACAAAAATGGAGAAGTGAACGTTCAGCAGAAATAGAAAAAGAAAGACTTATGGGTCTGGCAACAATCTGTAAGCTTCAAGTTTTAGAGCAATATGTATTTAGAAATCTAAATCCAGCAATATTTGGAGTAAGAATCTTAGCAGGCAGGTTAAAAAACAATCTCCCGTTAATTGATGAAAACGACCAAGACATAGCAAGAGTTAAAGCAATTCAATCAGATAAACACTCCGTTGAAGAAGCCGAAGAAGGAAAAGAAGTTGCTATCTCTCTTCCAGGAGTAAATTTTGAAAGACAAATAAAAAATAAAGGAGTAAAATATCTCTACAGTCAGGTATCAGAATCTCAATTCAAAGCATTTAAGAAAAATAAAGACCTTCTTTCTCAAGGTGAAATCAAAACACTTTCAGAAATAGCGGAAATAAAGAGAAAGAAGAATTTGGAGTGGGGAGCTTAATCAATGACTATAATTTATGAAACACAAAATTTTACTATAGAAACTCCAACAAAACCTCATATTGATAGAAATGATGGAGGGCACATAATAATTCTTCCCAAGGTAAAATTAGTAGATAGGCAATATGAACTTTTTATCTAAAAACCTTTAAAAACCATAAATTTGCTACTTATTGATGAATACAGTAAATTCGAGCTTGATTAGGACAATTTACTTAGTGGAGTCTCTCGCAGATATGATAAGAATAAATCATCCAGAAGTAGAAAGAAAATATAGAAATGGAACTCCAGTAAAAGAAATAATTAATTCCGTTCCGGTTCTTGCTTCAAAAGCATATAAAGTAGCCGAAAGAGCTCTTAGATTAGCCGTAAAGAGTCTGCTCCCTCCAGAAGAAAGAAAACAGATACTAAGAGAAAGACGCATAAAGAATGGAAAAACAACTTACAGAGATGGTAGAGGCATACATGCAATGGGCAGAGAGGAAAGAATAAAATATGCAACAAGAGCCAGCCAAGAAGCTGGACATTTACCTTGGAAGGGAAGAGAAGCAAGATATAACTTCATAGATGGAATTTTTTACCACACACATACAACACTTTCTGAAGAAGAAGTACTACTAAAAATAGCAAGTCGACCAATATATCAGCAAGGCAAGAAAAAAAAATTAGGCGAAATAACGACTGAACATAACAGACTTTATTGGAACGGAAAAGACGTAAGAACAAAAGATATGGTGAGGTCTAGATTAGACGTCTTAAGAAGAAAACACCAAATTTAAAAACCCCTATTCTCAAATACTAACATGCCTTACAAGTTAAATATATCGGAAAAAGGAAAATCTTGGAAATTAGAGTCAGATTCGGAAATCTTCATAGCTATGAAAGTTGGAGATAAAATAAAAGGAAGCGAAATATCGCCAAATCTAGAAGGTTATGAATTAGAGGTAACTGGAGCTTCAGATAAAGCAGGTTTTCCTCATAAAAAAGACCTTGAAGGAGCAGAAATAAGAAGAATTTTATTGACCAAAGGATGGGGTATGCATAAGAAACCAAAATGGTCTGGAAAAAAGAAAGTTTCTACACCAAATGGATTAAGATTAAAAAAATCTGTAAGAGGCAAGCAACTTTCAGAGAAGACAGTTCAAATCAATTTAAACGTATTAAAACAAGGATCAAAAAAGCTTACAGAGGTTTTTCCTGAACAGAACAAGCCTAAAGAAACAAAAACAGAAGCACCAACTCAGTAAGTAAGAAAAATTGTCCTATACGCGCTCATTCCTATAAACACCAATCTTTAAAAAAGCATTTTATCATTATCTTTAATGGTTAAAAAAACAGAATCAAAGACTGAAGAAAAAACAAATATCTCTAATCTTGAAACTATTAATGTTCTTATAGCAGGACACATAGACCATGGTAAAACTACCTTATTGTCAAAACTAAGCGGTAAATGGACAGACACCCATTCTGAAGAACTTAAAAG
>CAZOGX010000008.1:8472-13445 GCA_964579805.1 Candidatus Woesearchaeota archaeon
ATAACAATAAAATTAGGCTATGCAGACACAGTCATTTTCAAAGATAATGAAGGTTACAACAGAAACGGGAAAGGTTCTCCAATAAGATACGTCTCCTTTGTAGATGCCCCTGGACACGAGATGCTTATGGCTACAATGTTGTCAGGAGCAGCCATAGTAGATACGGCAATTCTTGTTGTTGCAGCAAACGAAGGAGTAAAACCTCAAACAAAAGAACACCTAATGGCGCTACAAGCTAAAAATATAAACCAAGTCATAATAGTCCAAAATAAAATTGACCTGGTGACTAAAGAACAAGCAATGAAAAATTACAAAGACATCAAAGAATTTGTCAAAGGTACGATTGCTGAAGGTTCGCCAATAATTCCAGTTTCAGCTCAACAAGAGATAAATCTTGAAGAAATATACAAAAGAATATGTGAAATGCCTCTTCCAGAAAGAAAACCTTCTGATAAACCCATATTTTTGGTAGCTAGAAGCTTTGACATAAATAAACCCGGAACGACTCCGGATAAATTGAATGGTTCAGTTTTAGGTGGAACGCTAAAACAAGGAGTGTTGAAGATTGGAGATGAAATAGAAATAAAACCAGGGATGACTATAAAAGAAGCAAACCAATTAAGATATAAAACATTGAAAACAAAAATAAGAAATATGCACAAAGGTTCATACCAAGTTAATGAATTAACTCCTGGTGGTTCGGCTTCAATTGAAACAGAGCTTGATATGTCCGTAGGAAAAACAGATGCACTTTCAGGATGCGTCGTATCTCACCCAGAAACCCTGCCTGAAATAACTTCTTCAATAAAGATAAAATTCTCAATCTTCCCTGAAATATTTACACAAACAGGAAGATCAACAGTTGAACCTCTAAAAGTTTCAGAAACTTTAATGTTATCAATAAACACTTCCCTTACAGTGGGAATGATAAAGAAAATGTCTAAAGATGAGGCAGAACTCTCGCTTAGAATACCTATCGTTCCATTCAAGAACAATAAGATAGGAATAGCAAGAAACATTGGTAACCACTGGAGACTCATAGGCTTTGGAGAGATAATATGATTCTGACAAATAAGGCTAAAAAAGCACTTGATACACGAAGAAATAGAAGAAATGCTTGGTTCATTTATAGAGTTCAGCACGAATCACCCAATACATTAGAGTTTGCAAGAGAAAAGGTTAGAGGAATAAGCGCTTCAAGAAGAACAGAATTAATAAACGAAGCAGATGAACATTACCGACAGCATCAAAAAAAGTCAGATATGGAATCTCTAGAACATAGCATTATGATGCTAATAAGAGACCCAAGAGTTGATGCTGAAACTAGATGTTCTGTAGCAATAACATATCTAAGAAAATACGCTGAAAGAGAAAGAAAATACTTCTAACAAAATACAAGTATATTTTTAACCCCGAAATTCTAAAATCCTTGATGCAAAGAGAAGCAATAGAAAAAACTCATGGTCCTTGCATCATTCTTGCAGGTGCAGGAACTGGGAAAACTCACACAATAGTAGAAAAGCTGAAGCATCTTATTCAAAACAAGATATATTCACCTGAAAAGATAGTATGCCTTACCTTTTCAAATGAAGCGGCGAATGAAATGCGAAGAAGAATTATTCCCCTTCTTGAAGAAAACGAAAAAGAGCCAACGATAAGCACATTTCATTCATTCTGTGCAGAGCTAATAAGAAAACATGGGAGCAAAATAGGGATAAAAAAAGATTTTAAAATACTTCTTCCTGACGACGCGAAAATATTGCTTCATAAAAATCTAAAAGTTCAGGCAGGAAAATGTCATTCATATATACAAGAAATAGGGATTGCAAAAGACATAGGAATAACCCTAGAAACAATAGAAACCTATCTTCAAAATAATTATATCCCTAATATTGAAAATGAACTTGAGAATCTTAAGTTTACGCTACAAACATAATTTTTTACGAATAAGCAGGATAAAGAAGATAAAAAAGATCTTAAGGAAAAAATAAAAAAGCTTGAGTCTATAGTTGAATTAAAAAAACTGCTCTCTGTATGGAAATCCTATGAAAAACTAAAAAATCTTAAAGGCTTACTAGATTACTCTGACTTAAACCAAAAAGCTCTCCAATTAGTAGATAAAAATCAAGAAATAAAGGGGGAATTTGATTATTTTATAGTGGATGAATTTCAAGACACAAACAAATTGCAATGTGATTTGCTTGAAAAGCTGTCCAATAAAAACATCACAATAGTAGGGGATTTGAATCAATCTATCTATCGTTTCAGAGGAGCATATAAGCACAACTTTGATAATTTCAAGAAGAACTTCCAAGTAAAGAGCAATGAAATCTTTACCCTAGACAAATCACACAGGTCAACTAATAAAATATTAAAAACAGCACATGAATTGATACTAAATAATTACGAAAACAAAGAGGACTGTTTCTTGACGCTCAATGCAAAAAATAAAGAAGGTTGTAATATTCAAGTATATGAACTTGAAAGCAATAAAGAAGAAGTGCGTAAAATACATGAACTAATACAATCCGAGATATCAAAAAACACGCCTCTTGAAGAAATATGCGTTATGTTTAGAACTCATCAGCAATCAAGAATGTTAAAGACCTACCTAGATTTTCATAAAATACCTTACGTATCTGTAACAAAGAGCTCTCTCTTAAAAATACCAGAAATAAAGATTACCAAAGATTACTTAACAATTATACATAAAATTAAAAATAAAGTGAAAGGAGGAGAACACGTTTGGTGGGACCTATTTCATAATTCAAATTTCAACAGGGAAGATTCAATAATTTTGAGCAGATTCATAAAAGAAAATAGAGAAAAAGATAATTTGAGCCAAACACTTATAGCAAACATGCAATCTTTACCACTATCACAAGATGGAAAAATAAAATTGTCCATAATTTTATCAAGAATAAATAACCTCTTAATTTTTGCAGATAAACCCACGCCTGAATTGATATTAAAAATCTATGAAAACGCAGGATTTGATATCAAAAATGATGAAGAAAAGATGCTAATCTTGGATAAATTCCACTTTATAGCCAAAGAGTTCTCAGAAAGCGAGTTTTCAGATCTCTCAAGTTTTATACATCACCTTGAAATCATAAATGCCCTGGGAATAGAAATAGAAGCGCCTGAGATGAACAAAAAAGGAGTCAGAATAATGACTAACCATTCTACTAAAGGATTAGAATATAAAGCGGTTGTAATCTCCAATCTTGCCCAAAAGAGGTTTCCGATGGAGAAGGTATATGGGGGAATAATACCTTCTGAATTGTCTCCAGAAATAGCAGAAAAAATAGACAAAATCGATCAAAAAGATAAAGAGAAAGTAATAAAAGAATACGAAGAACAAAATCAGTTATTAGAAGAAAGACGCCTGTGTTATGTGGCGTTTACAAGAGCAAAAGAAAATTTGTACTTAACATACGCTAAAAAATATGGGGAACGGGAAGCGTTGCCTTCACAATTTTTAAACGAAATAAATTATAAAAAAAATCCAGTAATCTCTTTCATAATAGATCAAGATAAAAAGTACATATCTCCAGAAATAAATGAAGAAAAAACAGTTAAATCTGCTCTAGACTTAGAAAAAAACAAAGCACCCCAGAATTTTTCATTTTCACCATCATCATTACAACTATTTACAGAATGTCAAAAAAGATATGAATATCGTTATGTGTATAACATGCCTGACCAAGAACCAATAGCATGGGATGCCTTAAAGCTAGGGTCTTTTGTGCACAAAGTGTTTGAAGAGGGAGTAAAATCAAGGTATAAAACAGAGAAACAATTTATAGACTACGCTAAATCGCTACAACTATCGGAAGAATGGAATTTCATAGAAGTTAAAGAAGCAATGCCTTTAATAAGAGTCTTCTTCCACAGAAACAAAGACAAGTATAACGAAAAATCTTTAACGGAAGTTAGTCTTCCAATAAAGATAGAAGATATCAAGTTTTTCGGAAAAGCAGATAGAATAGATTTCAATTCAAAAGGCGAAATAGAAATAATAGACTACAAAACAGGCTCAACAGAAATAAACGCCAGATATAGAAATTGGCAACTAGGTTATTACGCTCTGGCTGTAAAACAACTAGGCATTGGAAACCCTATAAAAATAACTCTAGATTTGTTAAAAAAGGAAAAACCTATTGAATTTATAATTAACAAAGAAGGAGAAGTTAAGGATTCTATATCTGGGAGATTTATGTTTACTCTTGAAGAAGTAAAAAAAGAACTTGCAGACATAGCAAGGCAAATTATAAAATGTTATGAAACAAATTTTAAGACTTGTCCTGAAGAAAAGAATTGTGATTTTTGCAACGAGTTTATTAGAAATTATCAAAAGTAAAAACAGAGTAATCCGGAACTCCCAAATCTATCTCTTTTAAACCAATACTCCTTAACTCATCCGCAGTTCCATGCAGATTGTTGCACAATATAAACTTACAAGAAAAACTCTTAAGCAATTCCTCAACAGACAAAGAAGGATTAATCACTATCAATAACTCACAATCCATATTCATTTCTAAAACATCTCCACATATGGCGTTTAATCCTCTATTCTTCAAATCCTCTATCGTTTTTTCATCATTATCAATAAAGGTCACATCATCAAATACTTTAGAAGGCAGATAATCATAACCACAGCAAGGATAAATTACCTTTCCCTTGAAATTAAACAATTTGATAAATTCTCTATAAGCATTAATACTTCCTGTTTCAGGATTCATAAATATCCTTGATTTTATCATCTATATCTCCTTTCTTGGTCAATTCATCTGGAATCCTATATTCCTCAAATCTGACTCTTTTTTTATCTATTGCCTCTTTCAGATTTTTTTCCTGTGAAGATAATTTAGCGCTTCCGCTTTTAACTTCAACAAATACAACCTCATCAATTTTCTTTTCATCCATCCCCTTAAAAACTATAAAATCAACAGGCTTCCCGACAAACCTAC
>CAZOGX010000009.1:0-336 GCA_964579805.1 Candidatus Woesearchaeota archaeon
GCTATTTTAGGGGGTGACAAATGTCTGGTGGGAGCACATCTTTCTTAACCCAATTAAATTTATAAACCTCTTTAATCAAGGTCTAACATGCAAATAATAGGATTTAATTTTACAAAAATAATGGCTGATAGCCCGAAAAAGGTGACTAAGACAAACATAGTAACCAATATAGAGTTTAAGGACCTAGCAAAAGAAGAAGTCAATCTTATGCAAAACAAGTCAGAAGCGGTTGAAGTAAGTTTTCTATATTCTCTTACTTATGAAAATTCCGATGGAAAAGACCCGAAAGAAAAAATAGGAGAAGTAAGTTTTGAAGGCAAAATTCTTCTTTCAGTT
>CAZOGX010000009.1:346-3628 GCA_964579805.1 Candidatus Woesearchaeota archaeon
GATGATGAACTAAAAAACATTTTAAAAGCATGGAAAAAGAAAGAATTACCTAATGATTTTAAAGTTCCTCTTTTTAACCTCATTCTTAAGAAATGCACTCCTAAAGCAGTATATCTCCAAGACGAAGTGAATCTTCCTTCACACATTCCAATGCCTCGTTTACAAAAACAGAACCCTCAATAATTTTTAGATAACTAATCTTCTCTATAATTAAGTTCTAATCTATACCCATTACTATTCCCAACAACTACAGTTCCTACTCCTCCAGTCTCTCTTTCCAACCACTCGGCAGGAACACATCCAGTCTCAAGATACATTTGCATAGCCTCTAGTGTCAATTCATCTGGCTCTCTCTCTCGAGGAGGCAAACTGAAATCTCCCAAAAGCGACAAGTCTAATAAACTCATAAGAAACAATAGTCTAACACATTAATAAACTTTATACTTAAGTCTTACAAACTCTTTAGTTTCCCAAAATCAAGAACTTTAAGGTTTTCCTCATCAACAACTTTAACTTCAAAATTTTCAAGATTAAAGTCCCAAGCCATACCTAAATCAAATTCTCTCGCATCTGTTCCTTCATTTATTCCTGAAAAGCTCGGAAGAATGAATACTTCTCTGCCTTTCCAAGTTCCATGTAGAAAACACTTGTATTTCTCTTTTTTTATGCCCTCACTAATAACAACAGCGGGATGCCCATGTCCCATAAACCATTTCTTAACTTTCTTATCTTCTATTTCATCAAAACTTCTATCTCCATGTAAGAAAGCATTCTTCCCCAAAACAAAATAATCCACTACCTTAACCTCTCTTTTTTTAGTAATTTTATCAGTAAAAACATCATGATTACCTTTAATTATAATAATCTCCTCGCAATTTTCTCTCAAATATTCAATAAAGTCTAAAACTTCCTTCCATTCATCCCATAGAATCTGTCCAAATTCATGTTTCAAATCACCTAACAAAACAACCTTTTGAACTTTACCAACATCCATAAATATTTTTTCCAAATCACTCTTAACTTCTTTATACAAATTCACAGGTAAGAAAACACCTCCCTCTCTTATAGCCTGTCCAAGTCCAAGATGCAGGTCCCCAACTACAAGAATCTTTTCCTCGTTAATTTCCAGTAAGATAGTTTTACCAATATATCTAATATTCATAACAAAAGCAAAAAACATACCTTAATAAAATTATCAATAATCCTTAAATTTATCAACATCCCTCCCTTAGCCATTTAATGAAAACCAAAAAAATCACAAATAAACTACACAAAATATCGAAAGACTTACAAAAAGCACTCTCTTCCTCAAAATCCTTAAAAATTGCCTGGGAAAAAATAACTCCTCTTGCACAAAATGAATGGATTTGTTGGGTTGAATCCGCAAAGAAGCCGGAAACCCGTCTTCACAGGCTAAAAAGAACACAAGCAGAGCTCATACAAGGAAAAAGACGCCCATGCTGTTGGCCAGGTTGCCCACACAGATAACATCTTAACCCTTCCTCTCAATAACACCCAAATGAAGTTTATGCATCCTCTTCAAGAAATTAGCTTTATCTTCCATCTTTATCAAATCCGAATGACTCTGCAATATCAAATTCAAACCAAAAGGAGAAACCAAAGGCGTTCTAACAACTTTAAACTTTATCTTCTCACTCTCAATCCAATCCATAACTTTCTCCGTATTAGCAATATCCATTAAATCTTCAAAAACTTCCCTTCTCGCCTCTCTCAAAATAGGAAATTCATTACTTAGCTTCTTAACAGCAGAAAGTAAAAAATGAGAATGCATCTGTTGCTTTCCAACACTCTTAGTCCTTCCCTTATACGAACGCAAAATCATCAAGCTCCTTGAAGCAGCATGTCTGAATCTTCTCTGTAAAATATCAGTCCTTTCAACAGCTTCTTTCAAAATCTTTTCCAAATCCTTCTTCTTAACAAACTCCAATATTTTTTTCTCATCCAAACTTTCTCCTGAAATAAAGAAACCATTATCATTTATTCCTAATTCAACATCTCTAGTCTTAACGCGAGCAGCCGCATAACCATACGCTCTTGATAAGGCATCATTAACTCTTCTTCCAAACATAGTATGGAAAAGCAAAAACTCTTTATCCTGCTTAAATTTCTCTACAACTATCGTCTTAAAATCAGGAATCTCTGAAAATCTTGCTTGTTCATAAAAATAATCATACATCTGCCCTGCTTCAAGCGAGTCACAATGCAAGTATTCTTTAATAAAATCAATACATTCTTTTTTCTTTCCTATTCTCTCTTTAACGAAACCTCTAAATTTAGCGATATCAACTGCCACATCAAAGCTTAAAGGCAACATCTCCGAAAACCACGAAGGTATAGTGGGATTTCTTGAAACGTCAGCTCTAACATAAGCCTTCATACCTTTAGAATTAACAAATTGATACTTGTGTCCTCCCAAAACAAAAACATCGCCTTTCTTCATTCTTTCCAAAAATCCCTCATCAATCTTCCCAACACTTTGACCGCGTCTTTCAGCAGGGGTCGATATAACAACCTCAATAAAACCCTCTTCAGGAATAGTTCCAACATTAGTCATATAAATTATTCTCGCAATCTTTCCCTTCTTCCCTATTTCCCCAGTAGAAGAATCATACCATATTTTAGCATAAACATTTCTATGTTCTAAAGCATATTCCCCAGCAAGATAAGAGATAACATCAAAAAAATCTTCCTTTTTCAAATCAGAATAACAATAACTCCTTCTAATAACTTTCAACATTTCTTCAGCTTTCCAAATCTTAGTTATAGCCATCCCGTAAATTTGCTGCGCTAAAACATCCAAGCAATTTTTAGGAATCTGCACCTCATCAATCTTCCCCTCAACCATATTCTTCATTAAAACCCCGCACTCAACTAAATCATCCCTATCCGTTACTATAAAACGTCCCTTAGGATTTGAATGAAGCTGATGACCTGCACGACCAAGTCTTTGTAAAGCTCTAGCAACACCCTTTGGAGATCTAAGCAAAACAACTAAGTCAATGCTACCTATATCAATTCCTAATTCCAATGAAGTGCTTGTAACAGCCACTTTCAATTCACCTTTTCTTAACTTATCTTCAATCTCAAATCTTTTCTGTTTACTCATAGAGGAATGATGTGCCCCAATAAGCTCGTTATATTTCCCCGGGAAATGCAAATCTAAGTAGTGTATTATTCTTTCAGTAGCATTTCTTGTATTAGTAAATATTAGCGTAGTCTTATGACTTTGTATCAATTCATCTAAAATATGATATAACTTCT
>CAZOGX010000009.1:3638-5034 GCA_964579805.1 Candidatus Woesearchaeota archaeon
TATTAGCGGAACTTTAGCAATCAAACAATCTCTATCGCTTCCAACTAAAAATCTTGCAATTTCTTCAATTGGAGCAATAGTAGCACTTAACCCAATTCTAACAGGAGGAATTAAACTAACTTCCTCAAGTCTTTCCAAAGTAAGGCTCATATAAACCCCTCTTTTATTAGCCATAGCATGTATTTCATCAACAATAATGAATTCCAAAGCCCTAAGATTCTCAACGAATTTAGGAGTGGTCAAAACTATCGCCAAACTTTCTGGAGTTGTAACAAGTATATGAGGAACTTTCCTAGCCATTTTCGCCCTTTCACTTGCAGTAGTATCCCCAGTCCTCAAACCAACCCTTATTTTCTGCATTTCAATTCCTTTTTTTTCTGCAAGCTCACTAATTTCTCTCAACGGAGTCTCAAGATTAACAAAAATATCATTAGAAAGCGCTTTCAGAGGCGAATTATAAACACAATAGATTTTATCTTCCAGCTCTTTTTTGACAGCAAGACCTACTAAATAATTTATTATTCCTAAAAAAGCAGTAAGAGTTTTAGTTCCTCCAGTAGGGGCACTAACCAGAATATTCTTCCTATCATAAATATTCTTAACACCATATAATTGAGTCAATGAAAAATCCTTAAATCTTGAAAAAAACCACTCCCTTACAAGAGGTTCCAGAATACCATTTACCTCGGTATTTGTGTGCGGTCCTTCTAAGAATTCAATTTTCCCAGTCATAAATGCTCTCAAAATTCCAGAATTATAAATCTATGTATAAACTTTAGAATTAAACGTTGTTCTTGTAATAACTAATTGCAAACCAAACTCAGTGCTTAGCTAATTCTTTAAGAAGCAAGATATCTTCTTTCAAAACAATTTCTTTAGCTACTTTCACAAGCTTCAATAACTTTTTATCATTTTTAGATATTTCATAAACTATCTTTTTAGTTATCTTCTCCAATACTTAAATTAACGAACACCTTGTTTAAATAATTTTCTACATCTTTTCCATCAATCGCTACACAATTATCACTAAGCCAGCCTTTTATCTCTTCAATAGTTACAGGACTCTCATATTTGGCTATTTTTAAAATAAACTTTACTGCTTCCGTATATTCTATTCGCAGGTGACATTTATTAATAAGCATAAATATTTTAGCGAGAACATAAGCAGTTCTCTTATTTCCATCTATAAAGTGGTGTCTCTTAGCAAATTCATTTAAAACAAAAGCCCCAATACTTATAGGATCTCTTTGATTTTTATTTTGGAGATTTAGCAACTTATACGTAGAATTATAAATTCCTCCATGTTCCCTTACTCCTCTTTCACCACCACTAATTTTGATTATATTGTCATGAATATTAATTATTGTTTCTTCCATCTTCAAGACAAAACCCCGAG
>CAZOGX010000009.1:5044-8076 GCA_964579805.1 Candidatus Woesearchaeota archaeon
CTTCTTCTAGGAGTATTCCAATAAGGACTTCTACACAAAGGACAAGTTTTAGGGAAGCTTTCTCTTCTCCTCTTCCAAGAATGATAGCACCTAAAACAAAATAATATATTGTTATTCATAACAATATATTGTTATAATTACCAATATATAAACTTTTCCATAAAACCGAATAACTTTAATACACACTTATCGTTCAAATAATATGCCAAAAATCTCTCAACAAAAAAAAGACAAAATCGCAGAACAAATCCTTGCTCACCTCTTCCAAAAATCTCCTGAAGCCCAATATACAAACAAAATCGCAGAAGAAATTATCCGCGATGAAGAATTCACAAAATCTCTTCTCCAAGACTTAGAGTCAAAGAAGCTCGTAGTCAAAGTCACCAAAGGTCCGCAAGCCCAAGAGTACGTAAGACGCCAGCGTTGGCGTCTCTCCCAAAACACCTACGACATCTATAAGAAACACCAATAATAATCTTATTCCATTCTAGCATCTTGATCTCTATAAAAATCTAGAAGTTTTTTAGCATTATCAGAGCTCTTTAGAACATCTTCATACTCTATTTTAGATTGAACAGGCACCCCTACAGCTATTTTGAAGATGTAATCAAATAATTCATTAGTAGCTCTTAGAAAACCAATCTCTCTCCCAATTCTTATTTCTAAATTAGCGACACGATGGTATTCATCCACAGTCATGTTCGATTCTTTTTCTCGAAGAGCAACTAATAATTCTCTGGTTTGGTCTTTAACATGCCTATAGACTTCATCAAATCTTTGAAAATGTTGAGAGCCAGGTTGAGACATCAAAGCTATTGCCCTCTCAGCAAATCCTAAATCTCCTAATTTTTTTAGATCTCTAAGTCCATCTCTAACCCACCAAAAAACGGAGTCTTCAAGACCCACTCTAATCATTGCATAAGACACTAAATCATTACTAGATATATGAGTCATAAACAAGTTTACTAGAATATATATTTAAAATTTGTTATTGCCTAAATAGCTCAACAATCCTTATAACCTTCAAAAATCATAAAAAAACATGGATGAATCAAGATTAAGAAAGGCATTCGCTAAAATACGCGAAGATATGTCCTCTTTTCAAACAGAAATACAAGAAATTAAACAATCTCTCGAGTACTTAGACTCTCAAATGAGACTTTTAGTCCTATCAACAGACACTCCAACAAACCAACAGACACTCCAACACTCATTTTACACAGAAAATAAGGCAGAATCCAACACAAACCCTCAAAATTCCAACACTCCAACACCAATTCCAACACTCCAACACCATCAAGAAGCCCTAAAAAGCCCAAAAATAGAGGTTTCCACAGGAAATGAAGGGGTTCCAACACATCATCCAACAATCCATCCAACAAACCAACAGACACTCCAACACCCCCTTATTTCCACTGCAAAACATGATTTTAGCGATAAATTCACACAGAAACAAGGAGAAAATCAAGAAAAATCAATAAAAATAGACAGAATTAGCAGATTACAGCAAGTTTCAGAGATTTTAAGCTCATTAGATGAACTAAAAAAAGAAGTTCGCATTAAATTTAAGAGACTAACTAATCAAGAAATGCTAATTTATAGCACAATTTACCAGCTAGATCAGCTTGGCTTAGAAGTAGATTATTCGTTAATTGCCGAAAAACTCAACTTAACAGACACCTCAATTAGAGACTACGTCCGAAAAATCATCTCAAAGGGAATTCCCCTCGACAAAACAAGAGAGAATAATAAAAGAATCCTCTTAAAAATCCCCCAAAATTTCAAAAAAGTAGCCTCTCTTAACACCATTTTGGAGCTTCGAGAGCTATAAAGAAATAGAAATAAATCATAAAAGAATTAGAATCGGATAAACGAATAACTTTCTCTAAGTACGACTAACTCTTTTCTTCATCGCCTTACTGGTTAAAAAGCTCATTTTTCAGCTTTTTAAGCCCTAAAATCCTCTTCAATTTTTAAATTTTAGGCACTACATCAGAAAAAATGCTCTCAACGCAGGCATTTTTCCCTCACTTTTTGTCTTTTTCTGATCATCTTACGCCCTCACTTTTCAAAATCTCAAAATCTTTCATTTTTATACTCACTTTTGTCTCTAAAACTTCTAAAAATTGCCTACCAAACCACTCACTTTTCCCCATTTTTATCAACTCCTCTCTAAACCCTCTCTTCCTGCGGTAATTTCTTATATTTTCCCTTCTTTTTAACTCTCACTTTTGCGTATTTTTCGAGTTTAACACGAACTTCTTCATCAATATACACCCTTTTCTTCCCATTTGGCTCAACAAGTTCGTGTAACAAACCCTCACTTTTCTGTTTTATAGCATTTATTTGCCCTCTTATTGTAGATCTCTCTTTCCCTAATAATCTAGCAAGATCTTCATAACTTAGCTTCATCTCACTATTCATTAAAGTCAAAACAAGGAGTCTCTCATTACTGCTTAAATTTTGCAAAATATCATGAAAATTGCCTGTTTGAACAGCTGTTTGAACACCTTCTTCAACACCATAAACAGCTGTCTGTTTGTTTAAAACAGGCCTTTTTTTCAACAGCTGTTTGTTTTCTTCAGCCAAATTCATCAAATCCATAGCTTCCTTAACTCCTTCAACTTCATCTTTTATCGACGACATTTCATTTTTCAGCTCATTTAACAAGTCAAACAGCTGTTTGTCTCTCCCATCAAGATGCCTAATCCACTTTCCAACACCCTCAAAATCTTTTTTTACCTCAGAAAAACTATGTTTCATCTTATTTTCAACATCTTTCACTTCTTTTTTACTACCAAACAACCAACCAAACATACACAATACTAATATTTCTCGTATATAAACCTTTCTTTTTTTACTCAAAAAAGTAACAACAAAACCAACACCAAATAGCTAAAAAAACACCGACAAAATCTAATATTTCTGATTTTTCGGCTAGTCCGTTAATTGCTTCAAAAATTTCAATATCGTAATTCATAATAAAAATGCCATTTTATTGACATTTTTACTATACTCAATTTGCTTTTAAA
>CAZOGX010000009.1:8086-13410 GCA_964579805.1 Candidatus Woesearchaeota archaeon
AATTCACACAAAAAAGAAACAACAAAACCAACACCAAATAGCAAAAAAAACACCGACAAACACCCAACAAACACCCCTTAAACACCCTAAATTTTAAAAAAACACCTGTTTAAACAGCCACAAACACCTGTTTAAACTCAATTTACCGACGACAAAACATAAACACCCAAATCAACAGCAAAAACTCTTTAAACACCCAAATATCGCAATAACTTCCTAGCATCTCCAAGATATTCCAGCCCACATAAAACCTCAAAAATTTCCAACTATCAACCCTAAAAACCTAAATTTATATACTTCAAACCCCTAAAATATTTATCATGGCGGTATTATCCTTAACCATCTCAGGCGTTCTAGCAATTATTTTAGGATTGCTCATTCTTATATTTCCAAAAATTTTAAGGTGGGGAGTAGGCCTTTATCTCCTGATTTTTGGAGTACTCCAACTTCTCAATCAGTACGTTTCTTTATCTCCTTAACTTCTAAATTTAACAACATATATTAATAAGATCACCTTTACTATTTGATGTATTTCGCTATTGGTTTTATCGCGAGAAACCCAGAAGAGATACCGCAAGGGTGGAGTTTATTTCTTGATTATGTCGTGGAAGACTCATTTGGTCGAAGAGCAGTAATTAGAGGTGGAGAAACAATTCCAGACTACGAACTTGCTCAACAAGCCCAACAGGACGAAAATTATTTTGAACTTCCAAGACAAAGAAGCATGGACCCAGAAAGACACTCACTTTTTGAAAGAAGTGACGGGTCAGTTCTTATAGGGCGCAGAGACAATCCTTCTAAGCATAACCTTCAAATCGTTTCAGATGTTAGAAGAGCAGCATAAGCTAAAACTTTCAAGCAATTCTTAAATATTCTAACATGAATAATTAGTTCGTTTAATTCCCAAGCCCGATACCCAATTAAAAAACAATTACCTCAATAAGTGGAGGCGCGAAGCGCCGATCGCGCCCGAGATAATATTTAAATATAGATTTATGATCTTCTTTAAATGACTTTAAATGTTGCTAAAGATGGGATGCCTCTTATAACTTGGGATATGCTTAGGGTTCAGACGAGAGATCTTAGGAGAGTTGCTCAAGAAGGTGGAGATTATATGCGCCGAACATTTGAAAATATAAGTAAGGATAATCCAGAATATTTAGGGTTTGTAAATGCCTATCTTGAAGCGTTTCAACCAGACGCAGAAAGTAGGAAAGCGCTTTTTTTTGGTGCCTTGGCAGGTTATGATCTCATAAGAAGAGCATTAGAATCAAAAAGTCTAGATGAAACCGCAGGAACTTCCTCTTCACACTGAAACTTCCTAGCAAATCTTAAAATATTCAGCTCCCCCAATCGTTCGCACAAGCTACATTAACGGCCGTCCTTAGAGACCTAAGAGCTATCTTTTGGTCATTTTTACCCTATTTTCCTGTAAAAAGCATGTAGAACCAGTCAACACAGAGTCTAAGAAGATAATTCTTCATTTAATTTATTTGCTTCAGCTTGTCTTCTTAAAAGTTCGTAGCCAGTTTCAGCTCCAATTATAATTCCTATCGCAACATCTTGTGATAAACCATTTGATAAGGTATCTCTAGCATGCCTTTTTATCTCTTCTAAGTATAATGGATTTTCATGCTCTATTCTTCGTTTAATATCTTCTAAAAATTTTTGTGTCTTTTTCTCAGAAGCATATTGTCTTGAATCTCTTTGAAGAACATCTAATATGCCTTCTTGTAATACTGGTAAACCATCAGGTGTTTGCCTTTCCATCATTTCGTTTTAATTTATCGATTTTTAAACCTTCCCACACACGCTAAAACTTCCTAGCATTTCCAAGATATTTCAGCAGGACTGATAAGTTCGGATTAATTATTCTCTAACCTTTCTCAAAATAAGTTTACCTTCTTCAGCAACACACTCTAATTCATCACCTTCCTTAAAACCAGCATCATCAAGTTTCATTTCCGGAATATTAATTTTATATTTATAGTAATTTTGCCCTTTATAGCTTCTGGATTTCTCTTTTAGTATTTTCATATTAATTTAAAGAGAAAGAGTTATATAAATCTTTAGAGACCGAAAAGTTTATATAGTTTAGAGACCTAAATAATTGATGCAAAGAGGTGTATGTATTAATTGTGCAAAAGAAAAAGATGTAGCTCTTTCAGGTAGATCAAAAGGTTTGTGCAAAGTATGTTATTGTAAACTTATCTGGAAACGTAAAAAGATAGAATGCAAAAGATGTAAAAGACAAAGACCAATGCATGCGAAAGGTTTTTGTGCAGGATGCTACAATTCAGTATTCCATATTGAAATTACGCGAGCCCATAATGCTAAGCGCAGACACAATATTGGTATTGACTTATACAAAAAGGTAATTGAGAAGTGTGTTTCGTGCGGATTTGATAAAATAGTTGAGCTTCATCATCTTGATCACAATCGTAAGAATAATTCTGAAAAAAATTTAGTAGGTTTGTGTCCCAATTGTCACAAAATGTTACATAGTAAAAAGTATCAAAAAGATATTTTTGAAGCTCTAGAAAAACAAGGTTTTGAAACTCCAAAGACGAGAGGTTATGAAATGGATGGTTTTTTCAAGAAGTGAGGCTTTACCTAGCATTTCCAAGATATTTTAGCATGACTGATAAGTTCGGGTTAACTAACTCTTTATCCCTAAATCTTCCAAGACCTTATCAGTCAATGCCTCAACAAGCCCCAAATCAATATTCTTATAGCCCTTAGAAATTCTTAACATTAGCTCTGCTTTAACTTTGGAAACAATCTTCTCCCTAATATAAGAAATATCCCTATCCGGAAGAGCTCTATTAGGAGGATTTATTTTTTCACGGTATCTCTTTGCAACCTCAAAACTAGTGATGAGCTCTTTTCTATATTTATCTGCCACAATTTCTTTACTAACTGCTCTTTCAAGTATTTGATGAACTATTGAATTAGAAAGGTTTCCGATAAACAGGTCAATTAACTTATTTCTGTTTTGCACCACTTTCAATACCTCTCAATATATCAGCAAATAACTTCTCATACATAGCCCTATACTTCTTGACAAAGATCTTTTTATCTATGATGTTTTCTTTTATTTCCCTAGAATCAACACCCAGACTTTTCTTTATCTCGCTATTAACGGATTCATGATTTAATTTCTTTTTATGTAAGCGGAGGTAAATAGCAACCATATTTCTAACCAAATCATATTTTTGCTTACCGCTTAAAATATCAAAATTATCAATCAATACCTTACTTTTGAGTAGATGAAGGTCTAGCAATTTATAATCTATTATCTTCCTATTTTTATAGATAAATCTCTTTTTAGCCACACATTTACTAAGCATCAATTCATAGAGTGGATCAGTCTCAAGTCCCTTAATTAGCTCTTCATTTTTTAGAGAGAGAACGTGTCCGTCCATGCCTATTTTTTCCTTTATTTTCTTGCCAATCAATTTCTCATCAACTTCCCCATTTCTAATAATAAGAACATCTATATCATTGAAGTTGAAACCCTGTTCTAAAAATGAGCCAGTAACAATAATATTCTCATAATTCTCAACACCTTTCTCAATAATGCCCATGACCTCTTGCAAAATTTCTAATTTTATAGGTTCTAACTCTTTTACACCATAGAAATAAAGCTTCCCAATTTTTTGCTTCTTTTCCTCCCTTATCTGCTGACTTTCTATTGGTTTAATAATAACATAATTTCCAATAGCAAAACCAGATCTGTTCTTAGGAATGTAGATCTGGTCCATCTTGCTTCCCTTACTTATCTTTCCTACTATCTCCATGTTACGTAATATTACGTAAGACAATATATAAATGTTGCGTTTCAATTGGGTAACTAAAAAATGTGCCTACATTTTCCATGCGCGTAGTCACCTGTTATAACATTGTTATAACCTTTAATTGAGCAGAAGGGCGTTTAAGAGTGATTAAGCGAAACTTATGTTTTCCCGATTTTTCCATCGAGTATCGAATGTTACGGTTAAAGACTGAATCAAATCCTTAGAAAATTTTCCAGGTAGCTCAATAATAAAACTTTCTTTGTTCCTAACTGAAAATCCATGACCTAGTAAGAACAATCTATCGTTAGAAATAATATATCTATCATGTAAATGATCGTGCGGGAACCCCTTTATTTCAACATTATCATTTTCTGCTTTAAAATCTTTTAATTTCTGATGAATATCTTTCAAATTTAACTTTTTTGAAGATGTAAGAAACTTAACTTTTGTATTCTTTAATTCTTCAAGAGCTTCTAAAGTATCTTTATTCAGATAAGGGTCACAAATTTTAATCTCTCCTTTCAAACCGTTTAGAATTGCTATAAAATTTTTTCTTGAGGTATGCGGTTTACTTGGTTCAAAGTAATAAACTTCAATTTCGTCTTCTTTCTTTACATAAGAATGTCTTTGCGTCCACCCTTTTTTCTTTTTGATTAAGAATTTCTTAATAGACTTTAACTTTAAGGTCATAATCAAATTACTAGGATTAGATTTCCATATTCGGTAAATTTCTGATTCAATATCTTTAAGAGATTTTATCTTCTCAAAAAAACCAGTTTTCCATAATTCCTCAATTGCCTTTTTTGGAGTCATCTTTATCAAATCCTTCTTCAACTTTTTTTTCTCCACTTAATGTAACATAGAATTCACCTTTATTATCTTGTTCTAACCATCCATTTCCTATAGCTTTCTGAACCTTGTCTGGAACATTTTTTGGAGAATTAAGTTTCGATTTCTTAAAAAACTCAGAGATATCTCTAGAGGTAAATCTCTCCTTATTTTCATATTTTTCTAAATAAAACGCTATACAAAGGGTTCTTTGAACATCATTTTTTGGATTTTTTTCTAAAATAAATTCCTTAACTGCTTTTTTCTTCTGGCTTCCACTGCTGGGAAAACTTTCTTCCCGACCCTCTAGATCAGATAATCTCTTTTCTATAGCTTCAAATCTCTCTCTTGTTTCTTCATCCATTATTGACTTCTCCCAAAATCTTATGAACAAATAAGGGCTTTTGTAACACTCTTGGAAATTTCACTATCCAATTTATTAGCAAGAAATCTAGCAATCAATATATATTTTATTCTATCTTTATCTGCTAGATTTTCATTGAAAAATTTAACATGACCTTTTTTGTCAATCTGACAAATTTTGTTAATTTTTCCAATTAATTCCTCTAACTGACTATCTTCAAAATTCTCTTCATCTACAATAAATGATTTTTTCAAGTTCTCAAGAGACATTTTTTTCTCCATGAATTGCTTTATTTCTGATCTTTTGCAAGGTTTCTTTAAGCACTTTGTAATTAT
>CAZOGX010000010.1:0-1741 GCA_964579805.1 Candidatus Woesearchaeota archaeon
TGTAATCCGGCATCAAAGAGAATGACATCATCGTCTACTTCTAAAGCAGTCATGTTTTTCCCAACCTCGTCATAACCGCCAATTGTATGAATCTTAATCATTTTTAAAAAAGGGCTATCCAGTTTATATAGATTTACAAAACTATAAAAATATACTCGTCTTTTCTTGATTATGAGCTATAGAAAACACATAACACATCTTAAAAAACATAGAAATGTTCTTTATGGTATTGTTGTTCTCCTGCTTGTTCTTCAAGTCGTGTCTTTTCTAGGGACTAGCTCTCAAGTTTCTAAAATTGTTGTTAAACAAGATAAGTTGTTGAATCAATTAGAAGAGCTTGATGAGGGACTAAATCTTGCTAGACAAGAAGCTCAATTTGGAATAACTTCTTTGGCTGGCGAGCTAATAACTCAAAAAAGCGATATACAGAATCAGATAAACCTTCTCAAGTCTTCTAGAAATGATTTTTCTGGAGTAATTGAAGAGGTTATTGTTGGAGTAGTAAGTATTATAACTGATAAGTCTGCTGGGTCTGGATTTATCGCAACTGATGATGGATATATTATTACAAATTAGCATGTTATAAGCGATGCGCAGAGCATAAAAGTGCAAACTTATGATGGAGCTAAAAAAGAGGCTCTTTTAGTTGGTTACGACTCCTTTACTGATTTGGCGGTTCTTAAAATTGATGGCACTTATAATTCAATAGAATTAGAAAACTCAGATAACATCCAGCTTGGAGAAAAGGTTATTGCTATAGGCAATCCTCTTGGTCTTCAGTTTACAATAACAGAAGGTATCGTTTCTGCACTAAAACGCACTGGTCCTAATCAATTAAGTGCTTACATTCAATCTGACGTTACCCTTAATCCTGGAAATTCTGGAGGT
The DNA here is from genome assembly GCA_964579805.1 of Candidatus Woesearchaeota archaeon. Classification (GTDB taxonomy): domain Archaea; phylum Nanobdellota; class Nanobdellia; order Pacearchaeales; family GW2011-AR1; genus CAZOGX01. The sequence goes on from CAZOGX010000010.1 coordinate 889, forward strand.
CCTTTGATAAATAAGAACGGAAAAGTTGTTGGTGTGAATAATTTTAAACTTGGGAATGCTGAAGCAGTGGGATTTGCTCTTGAAAGCAATTTAGTGAAAGAAAAAGTCAATGAGATTGTTGTCAGAGAGTTAATATGAAAAAAGAGCTGAAACTAAAAAAATCTGTCCGGAGCAGGAGAAGATACCTTCTTATTGAAGGTGATGAAAAAGAAACTAGAAAGGCAATTTTAGATTATATTGGAATTTTAGGCTGGGCAAAATCTGACCCTGTATTCATTAAAGGTTCTAATGAAATTATTTTAGCTATAAATCGTGAAAAGTTGATGGATGTCCGGGCGAGCCTTCTTTTATCTGAGAATGAAATTAAGGTAAAAGGGATTTCAGGAACATTGAAAGGGCTGAAAAATAAATCTAAAGTGTGAAGATGAAGAATAATAAGATCAAGATTATAATAAATAAACCGATAAAAGAGGTTTTTGATTTTACTACTAACCCAAAAAACACCAAATTATGGATTTCTCATATCAGTTAGGAAATAGCAGACGAATATCCTCAAAAGATTGGAACTAAATATAAAAACAGAGCAAACTCTGGAGACTAGGATTATTATGAAGTTGTTGAATTTGAAAAGAATAAACTATTTACCTTGAAAGCTTCTGATGGTAATTATCAAGTTAGATATATAAGAGAATTGAAGTAACGAAGACAGGAATGGTGTATTTTGAATGGGGGCCTGACTAACCCATTCACGCGAGAGACTCTTAATAAACTAAAGAAAGTCATGGAGACTGAGTAAGAATTCTGTAAAAGAGTAACCTTGTTTTATAGATTTTAAACACAAACTTTAAATACG